>JAGBRG010000273.1 GCA_017632495.1 Spirochaetales bacterium | reverse complement strand
GGAGTTCCCGGAACTGTCAAGACAATTGAATATGATCCGAACCGCAGTGCAAATATTGCATTGGTGTTCTACGCAGACGGTGAGAAGCGCTACATGCTTGATCCTAAGGGACTTACAGTCGGTTCCGTTGTTCTCAGCGGTCCCAACGCCCCCCTCAAGACAGGTTGTGCACTTCCTCTCAAGAACATTCCCCTTGGTCTGACAGTACACAATGTAGAGCTCACACTGGGCCGCGGCGGACAGCTTGTCCGCGGAGCTGGTCTGGGTGCCACGATCATCGCTAAGGAAGGCGAATATGTTACTCTCCGCCTGCCTTCAGGTGAGATGAGGATGGTCTTCGGTGAGTGTTATGCCACAATCGGTTCCCTGGGCAATGAGGACCACATGAACGTTTCCCTTGGAAAGGCCGGTGCAAGCCGCCATCTCGGAAAGAGACCCAAGGTGCGTGGTGTCGTCATGAACCCTGTGGACCATCCGCATGGTGGTGGAGAAGGAAAGACCGCAGCTGGACGTCATCCGGTTACTCCTTGGGGAAAACCGACCAAGGGTGCCAAGACTCGTTCAAAGAAGAAACCTTCAGGCAATTTCATTGTGAAGAAGCGCAAGTAGGAGTTAGAACGTGGCTAGATCAATTAAGAAAGGACCGTTTGTTGAGCCCAGACTTCTCAAGAGAGTCCAGGATTCCAACAACGCAGGTCAGAAGGACATGATCAAGACTTATTCAAGAGCCTCCGTGATCATTCCTGATATGGTAGGTTTTACAATTTCCGTCTACAACGGAAAGACTTGGGTACCAGTATTCGTGACAGAGAACCTCGTAGGTCACAAGCTCGGTGAGTTTGCTCCTACAAGAATCTTCCGCGGACACGCCGGATCCGACAAGAAGGCTAAGTGAGGAGGCAGAACATGGCAACAACATACAAAGCTTGTGCAAAGTATCTCCTGATCTCACCGTCCAAGGTCCGTCCGGTCGCTAACCTGGTCAGGGGCACGAGCTATGAGGAAGCCTACGGCATTCTCAACGCCATGCCGCAGAAGGGTGCTCGCCTTATCCTTAAGGTTCTCGTGAGCGCCGGTGCAAACGCAATGTACAGAAACAACAAGCTCGACGAGAGCCAGCTCGAAGTTTCTGCCATCTACGTTGACGGCGGTCCGGTCCTCAAGAGAGTCTGGGCAAGGTCACACGGAAAGCGTGACATTCTGCTTAAGAGAATGTCGCACATCACCGTTGAAGTCAGCGAAAGTGTGGGGGAGTGAGTAAATGGGACAGAAAGTTAATCCTATCGGATTCCGTCTCGGAGTCAACAAAACCTGGTCATCCAAGTGGTATGTGGACCCGAAGGAGTACGCAGAGACCCTGCATGAGGATCTCCAGCTCCGCAAGGCCCTGATGAAGTGCCCTGAGGTTCAGGGTGCAGAGATCTCCAATGTCGAGATCAGCAGAAAGCCGCAGCGCGTGACAGTGCTCATCAGCACAAGCCGCCCGGGAGTCATCATCGGTGCCAAGGGCGCCAACATCGAGAAGATCTGCGCACAGCTCCAGAAGGTCTCGACCAAGAAGGTTCAGGTCAAGATCAAGAGCCTCGAGCATGCTGAAAAGGATGCCCAGCTGATCGCACAGAGCGTTGCAAAGCAGATCGTCGGCCGCATCGCCTACAAGAGAGCAATGAAGAATGCTGTCACAAAGGCTACAGCAGCCGGCGTCCAGGGAATCAAGATCAGAGTCTCCGGCCGTCTCGGTGGAGCAGAGATCTCACGTTCTGAGTGGGTCAAGGAAGGAAGAATTCCTCTCCATACACTCAGAAGCGACATTGACTACGGTTTCGCAGTTGCCAACACCACCTTCGGTGCCATCGGCGTCAAGGTTTGGATCTACAACGGCGAGATCTATGACAGAGTCAAGAAGGACGATGCAGGTGCACTGGTCAAGAAAGCCCCTGAATTCGCCGTCGAAGACGCTGCAGAGACAAAGTGAGGAGTAATCAGAAATGCTTAGTCCTAAAAGAGTAAAGTACAGAAAGAAGCAGAGAGGGACAAGAGACGGTGTTGCCCACAGAGGTAACCAGCTCTCATTCGGAGACTACGGTCTCGTAGCCCTCGAGCCGAGATGGATCACCAACCGCCAGATCGAGGCTGCCCGTGTCGCCATGACACGTCTTGCCAAGAGAGGCGCAAGGGTTTGGATCAGAATCTATACTGACATGACGTACACATCAAAGCCTATCGGAACCAGACAGGGTAACGGTAAGGGTGCACCGGAATGATGGGTTGCTGTCGTGAAGAAGGGTGCAGTCATGTTCGAGATGGCAGACGTCGATG
>JAGBRG010000272.1 GCA_017632495.1 Spirochaetales bacterium | reverse complement strand
TGTCACCAAGGGTCAGAGGCTTGCAGTAACAGGTCATAACGGAATAGGAAAGAGTACGCTTTTAAGGATTATCGCACAGCAAGATAAGGAGATAGAGGGAACGGCGCGCCTTGGGACGGGAGTGAAAATCGGCTATTATGCCCAGGATACTGCAGACTCTCTTGATATGGACGGCACAGTGTTCTCTCAGGTTTCTTCCTATGGGACAGAGGCGGCAATCCGCAACGCCCTGGGTGCGTTCTTGTTTTCAGGGGACGATATCAACAAGAAGGCATCGGTGCTTTCAGGAGGCGAGAGGTCGCGTCTTGCGCTTTTGAAGATTCTTCTTCAGCCGGCGTCGCTGTTGATTCTTGATGAGCCTACCAACCACCTGGACATCAACGCCAAGGACATGCTGCTAAGGGCTCTTCAGGACTACAAGGGAACCATCATCTTTGTAAGCCACGACGCCTACTTCATCCGTGCCATCGCCGACCGCATCCTCTATCTTTCCGAGGGCGATCCCGAGTTCTTCAACGGCGACTACGACTACTTCCAATGGAAGCTTTCAGAGCGCCTCGGAATCCAGAACAATGTCCGCAAAGCCGAAGAGACGGTGAAATCTTCCACCGCCAAGTCCGATGAGGCCTTCAAGGCATCATTTAACTTCTCGTCCGAAAAGCCCCTGGACAGGGCCGAGGCCAACAGGCGCAGAAACAAGCGCAACAAGCTCAGAAGCGAAATCGAGACTCTCATGAAGAGTGTTGAGGATCTTGAGCTGAAAATCTCCGAGGTCAACGCCCTTATGAATCTTGCAGAGAATTACAGCGACAGCAAGAAGATAGGGGACCTTGTGAAGCAGAGACAGAGCCTTGAGGATCAGAAAAACGATCTTGAACTTCAATGGATGGATAAATCCGACGAATATGAAAAGGAGTTCGGCTCCGAATAAATCAGGCCATAGACCAGCGCATCACCGTCACTTTGAAAATGGAAGAGACCGCGATGGATTTTTCTATGCACTGGGGAAGGATTCTGACCTTTAGAATTCCTTCTCCCTTCATAAGTTCCACAGGCTGGACCAGGATAGTTTCATCTGAAAGCTCCAGTTTCAAAAGAGGCGGATTCTTCTTTCTCAAAAGATTCTTTATTGCAGAAAGCTTTACGCTGTAGTCAAAGCCGCCGATTGTCTGCATAAAGGCGTACCTGAAGCCCTTGGAAAGCTGGGATTTGGAAATAATCAAGCGGGCATCGATTAGGGCTTTCACATCATCTGTAAGACAGCCCTTGGCCAAGGCATCTTCGATAAGAGCTGACCTAAGATTCTCCCAGTTTCCGGAAGATAGGGAAGCAGATGAAATCTCACAGTCGCTGATACTGTATCTGAAAGAGCCAAAATCCACCTTTTTTTCGGTTTTGGAATTCTCCGCTTTTGCCAATGGAAGGCGTGAAAGATCCATGGCATAGGAAAGGCTTTGCTGCCACTCGGGGCTTCTGTCCATGACAAAGGATCCGCCTCCGAGATTTGCGATGATATGGGGCCTTACAGAGGGGTGCTTTTCTACAATTGAAGAGACATCCTTACTACAGCTTATCACTATGCCGTCATAGAGTCTGATTCTTGAATAGGACTGCATCCACATGGAAAACTGCCCGTCAAGTCGGGCTGTGCCCAGATACGAAGAAATCTCCATTGCATCAAGACCAAGGTCCAAGGCTCTTATGAAGCTGTCCTTTGTAATCTTGTAGCGCATGAGATTGTCACAGACCTCAATGTCTGCAAAAAGATAGAGGATGTCAGTAGAATTCGGTTCTCCGAAGTAGG
>JAGBRG010000271.1 GCA_017632495.1 Spirochaetales bacterium | reverse complement strand
GAACTCAATTCCGCCCTTTATACAGCAAGAGGCGAAGCCGTCAAGTCAAAGAGCGAGGTAATCATAGCCGACAGACTGAACAGTTACGGCATCCCATATATCTATGAACTCACATTCACGTCAAGAGAAGATATAGTAGCACGCTATCCGGATTTCACGATTCTGAACAAGCGGACACGCAAGGAATTCATATGGGAGCATCAGGGTTCCATGGATAATCCGGATTACTGCCTGGACTCGCAGTACAAGCTTGAATGGTTTCTCAAACGGGGATACATACTGGGGAAAAACCTGATCTTTACGTATGAAGGCTCAAAGAGACAGCTGAGTACAAAATACGTTGATGCGCTGATAAAAGAGTTTCTGCTTTAGGGGTACTTCACAGGATCTTTGCTGCCAGATTTGCAAAAACCGGGGCAAAGATCAGTGCCGGAAGGAAGTTGGCAGTTTTGAACTCGCGAACCTTGATAAGGCCCAGACCTATCATCAATAGAAGTACTCCGCCTGCAGCCGATAGTTCGGCAATGCCTGTTTCTCCCAACAGAGGCTGAAGCCAGGATCCGGCCAAAGTGAAGAATCCTTGATACAGAAAGATGAACAAGAAGGAGAACATCACCCCTATTCCGTAGACGGAGGCAAAGACTACGGCCATGCAGCCGTCCATAACGGACTTGATCAGGATGGTGGTCATCTCCCCTGTGGTGCCGGCCTGAATGGATCCCACAACGCTCATGGCGCCTGAGCAAAAAAGAACGGACGCTATCAGAAAACCTTTTGCAAAGTTCTGTGTTCCTTCACTGTGGGTGGCTTTTCCAAGCTTCTCTCCAAGACCGTATACTCTGTCCTCGATCTTAAGAAGATAGCCCAATGCTCCTCCGATAAGAAGAGCAAGTAAAAGGGCCAGGAAATTGGAGGAACCCAGAGCCATCTGAATTCCCATCACAAGAGTCACAAGTCCGCTGCAGGAGAAGACAATCTCCTTGAAGCTGTCTTTAAGATGTTTCCCCACCAGAAGACCGATCAGGGAACCTATGATAACTGTCCCACAGTTAATGAATACGGCCAACATGGCTGAGATTATAGAAAAAAGGCGAATTGTTGGTAAAGAGTGTGCTACCATGTCTTCTGAGGAGGCGCCTATGGACGTAGTCATGCTTGCAGCCGGAACATCATCCAGGATGGGAAGAACAAACAAGATGCTTCTGCCCTACAACGGCATGAGCATGGTATGTCACTGCTGTCTTCAGGCCCTAAAATTCCTTCAGCATTATTCAGATAAAACCGGCGAAAAGTGCACTCTCATCGTGGTCACGGGATACAGAAGTGCAAGCGTACAGAAGGCACTGCAGCCGTGCAAGGCATTTATCGAGAAAACGGATGCACGACTTGAGATGCTTATTATAGAAAACAAGGACTACAGAAAAGGCCAGTTCAGCTCTGCCAAAACAGGTGTGGCCCAGGTTCAGGAAAGCAGCGCATTTTTCATCTCTCTTGCCGACATGCCCCTTGTAAGAGCGGACAATTACGAGGTTCTTGTTCCCCTTCTTGAAGACCACGATGCAGTAAGACCGTTCTGCCTACAAGACGGAAATAGTATTCCAGGCCACCCCGTTCTTCATGCATACCGCCTAAAGGATATCATCACAAAATGCCCTGACGACTGGACGGTAAGCAGAATATTAAAAAAGGCGGATGTCATTGAAAAGCTTTTCAACGACTCCGCCTTCTTCAGGGACATAGACAGTCTCCAGGACTTTCAGTCAATCAGCTGACGCGCTTAATCTCCAGCTTTCCTCCGGGAGCGCTGATGGAGATTGAGTCTCCGTCAGAGAAGCGTCCGTGCAGCATATCAACTGCAAGAGGGTTCTCCACCATGGTCTGGATGGCACGCTTAATCGGTCTTGCACCGTAGTCAGGGTCAAAACCTGCCTCGCTTATCATGTCAACGACGCTCTTGTCCCAAGTAAGCTTCAGATTGCGGTTGGAAAGTCTGTCTGCAAGACGCTTGAGCTGCAGTGAGACAATGCCCTGAATCTGAGCCTTTCCGAGCTGGTTGAAGATGATGATCTCATCGATTCTGTTGATGAACTCGGGCTTGAACGAAGCGCGGATGACCTCCATCACAGCCTCATGTCCGCTCTTGATGTCGGGAGCTTCCATCAGCTGGCGGCTTCCGAGGTTGCTGGTCATGATTATGATGGTGTTGGTAAAATCAACAAGCCTTCCCTGCCCGTCTGTAAGTCTTCCGTCATCCAGAATCTGAAGCAGCACGTTGAACACATCCGGATGGGCCTTCTCTATCTCATCGAAGAGGACAACCGAGTAAGGACGTCTTCTGACGACCTCGGTGAGCTGTCCTCCCTCATCATAGCCCACATATCCTGGAGGGGCTCCGAT
>JAGBRG010000270.1 GCA_017632495.1 Spirochaetales bacterium | reverse complement strand
TTTTCAAGGTTCAGATACTTTTGCATCTCAGAGCCCTGCATCTTGGAAACAGGAATTCCCGTCCAGGAAGAGACGATTCTTGCAATATCATCCTCATCTACTTCCTCCCTCAGAAGCTTACTTTCTCCCTGAACGCTCTTAAGGCGCTGGCTTTCTTCTTCAATCTCCTTCTGAAGCTGAGGAATCTGACCATGGACAATCTCCGCAGCCTTGGCAAAATCACCGCTACGCTCAGCGATGCTTTCCTGTGTGCGAAGCTCCTCAAGGCGGGACTTCTTCTCACGGATTCCCTCAATGGCTCCGCGCTCGTTCTCCCACCTCAGATGCATGGCATCACGAGTGCTGTTCAAATCCGCAAGCTCGGCATTGATCTTGTCAAGGCGTGCCTTGGAGGAAGGATCGTCTTCCTTGGACAGAGCCTGTTGCTCGATCTTGAGCTTCAAGAGCTTTCTCTCAATCTTATCCAGCTCCTCTGGCTGGCTTTCGATTTCGATCTTGAGCTGGCTGGCAGCCTCGTCTATCAGGTCAATGGCCTTGTCAGGAAGGAATCTGTTTGTGATGTACCTGTTGGACAGAACTGCGGCGGCCACAAGGGCATCGTCCTTGATTCTCACACCGTGGTGGACCTCGTAGCGGTCCTTGATTCCACGAAGGATGGCTATTGTGTCCTCGACAGAGGGCTCGCTGGCATAGACCGGCTGAAAGCGTCTTTCAAGGGCCTTGTCCTTTTCAATGTACTTGCGGTACTCGTCAAGCGTTGTGGCTCCTATTGCGTGAAGCTCTCCACGGGCAAGGGCCGGCTTGATGAGGTTCGAGGCATCGGTTGACCCTTCTGCAGCACCTGCTCCGACAATGGTATGAAGCTCATCGATAAAGAGTATGATTCTGCCTTCGCTTCTTGTTATCTCGTTGACAACGGCCTTGAGGCGCTCCTCAAACTCGCCGCGGAATTTGGCACCTGCAACCAGGGCACCCAGGTCAAGGGAAAGAAGGCTCTTGTCCTTAAGCGAATCAGGCACATCGCCTCCGACGATTCTCTGTGCAAGGCCCTCGACAATTGCAGTCTTTCCGACACCTGGCTCTCCGATGAGAACCGGGTTGTTCTTTGTCTTTCTGGAAAGAACCTGCATCACACGTCGGATTTCCTCGTCACGTCCTATGACCGGATCCATCTTTCCCTGTCTTGCCAAAGCAGTCATGTCCCTGCAGTACTTCTGAAGGGCCTGGTACTTGCTTTCGGCATCCTCATCGGTGACACGCTGACCGCCCCTGATGCTCTGAAGAGCCTGCAAAAGGGCATCCTTTGTCACCCCGTAGCGCTTAAGAAGTCTTCCCACAGGACCGTCGTCATCGGTAAGAGCAAGAATCACATGCTCCGTGCTGACATACTCATCCTTGAACTTGTCGGCTTCGCTCTGCGCCTGTGTGAGAATCTGGTAAAGGCTTCTGGAAAGACCGATGTTCACGGCTCCTCCGTATGCCTTGGGAAGCTTGTCCACCATGGCCTTTGTCTCAGAGAGAAGGTTCTGAAGATCAATTCCCACCTTTGCAAACAGAGGCTCTGCGATGCCGTCTTTCTGCTGAAGCAGCGAAAGGAACATGTGCTCGTTGCCTATTTCTGCATTATTGTACCTTGTAGCAAGGTTTTCGGCTCCCTGAAGAGCCTCTTTCATTTTTATGGTAAACTTATCAATATTCATCACTCACCTCTGAAACTAGTGTCAATGTGCAGCATTTTTCCCGCCATTTTCTGTTTCACAACACTAAAATACAAAAAACAGAAACAATCGGCAAATTCGGAAAAACAGAAGAGGCAAAAACATTAAACAATATCAGGCAAGAAGTTACTTGAAAGTACGCTCTTGCGGTTTTCGACATTCGCGTCTATAATGTCAACATGCCGAAAAAGATAGACCACGAGCAGAGGAAAATCCAGATCATGAATGCCGCCCTTGAGGTGTATGCCCAAGAAGGCAGAAACACGAATCTGAGCATGATTGCCGCAAGGTGCGGTCTTTCCAGAACAACGGTCTATCAGTACTTCAAGGATGAGCCTCAGCTGTACCAGTATGCCGTAAAGTACACAACGGATCTGGCCTTCTCCCAGTACACATCGGAAAAATGGACATCAATAACAGACCCCGTTGAAAAGCTCAAGAAGATTACGGAAGACATCCTCAACAAGGCAGACACCTACGAACGTCAGGTCGGAAACTTCTTAAGGATGCTGGACGGAGAAGAAGATCTTACAGAAACAGTGAACCGAAGGACAGCAAAACTCAATCTTTTCTTCTCAAGACTCGTCCGTCAGGCTATCAAAGAGGGCAAGATGAGGAAATGCAAGCCCAACGATGTAGCGGACAAGCTTGAGATAATGCTTGAGACTTATCTTTTCCACATGGTCTACTTCCCGCAGAACAAGACAAAGGTCCGCGAGATAATAAGCGACATAATCAACGTCAACGTTGTATAAGTAATTCAGACAATTTCAGAAACAAGTTTCTCAAATGCAGCCACGTAGCCTTTG
>JAGBRG010000269.1 GCA_017632495.1 Spirochaetales bacterium | reverse complement strand
ATAAAACCGAAGGAAATCTCAGTTTTTATTACAGACACTGAAATGACCGGGCCAACCGGGGATAGTCAAAAATAAGCCCGACAAGCTCAGAAAGCCCAGACAACCCGAACGACCCGAACACCCCAGACGCACTCTACTTACGATTTCATAAAAATCAAAATCAAAAAATAACGAAATAAGAAAAATCAAAAACAAATTCTTACGAAATCATAAAATTTCCACCAATACCTATTGCCTTTTTTCATCCAATGATTATCATAGGCATTGCACGCAACCCAAACCAAAAACATATAAGAAATAAAAGGAAATACAGAATGACAAACACAATCAACGACTATGAGTACATCATCCACAACAACGGAGATGTTTCAAAGAAGGACCAGAGCCTTGCAAAGAAGCTCTTCACAGTAGAGACAGCCAGAGAGGCAAGACACTTTCACAGACAGATTCCTGGCTATCACATGACACCGCTTGCAGCACTTCCGAATCTTGCACACATGCTGGGAATCGGCGGAATCTACATCAAGGATGAGGCACAGAGACTCGAGCTCAACTCATTCAAGGTCATGGGCGGATCTTTTGCAGTATATAACCTGATCAGAAGACTTTTACACATGGAAGATCAGGAGCTGTCATTTGAGTACCTTACAAGCCAGGAGTGTCATGACAAGCTGGGCGACATCACATTCTGCTCCGCAACTGACGGAAACCACGGCAGAGGCCTTGCATGGGCAGCCCGTAAGCTCGGTCACAAGTGCGAAATCTATGTCCACTCAGAGACAAGCCAGGCCAGAATCGATGCAATCAAAGGCTATGGAGCAAACGTCACAGTCGTTAACGGAAACTATGACGATGCAGTGCGTCTTGCAGCATCAGAAGCAAAGAAGCACGGCTGGTATGTGGTTTCTGATACATCATGGGACGGCTATACTGAAATTCCCACATGGATCATGCAGGGCTACACTTCAATGCTTTTGGAGTGTCAGGAGCAGTTTGCAGGAATGGGAATCACAAGACCGACACATGTGTTTGTACAGGCAGGAGTCGGAGCACTGGCAGCATCTGTTGTAGGATTCTACACCGCACTTTTTCCTGAGAATCCCCCTATCTTTGTAGTCTGCGAGCCGAACAAGGCTGCATGCATCTACGAGTCCATGAAGGCCGGAGACGGCAAGTGCCACAGCGTCAAGGGAGATCTTGATACCATCATGGCAGGCCTTGCTTGCGGCGACCCGTCCCCTCTTGCATTTGAGGTACTGAAGAACAATGCCGATATCTTCGCATCGTTTCCCGACTATGTCGCAGCACGTGGAATGAGAATCCTCTCCTGTCCGCTCAAGGGCGACCCGTTCATGATCAGCGGAGAAAGCGGAGCACTTCCTCTGGGAGCATTGTACTCGATTCTTACCGAGCCCGAGCAGGAAGACATCAAGAAGGCATTGAAGCTCAACAAGAACTCCACAGTCTTCATGGTCAACACCGAGGGCAACACAGACCCCAAGCACTTCAGACGCATCATCTGGGACGGCGTGGATCCTGTTCCTGCCGAGTACAGAACAAAGCGCTGAACAAACCGAAAAAACACAAACATAGCCTTCACCCGGCGGGAGAGGATGGATTGTGTCTTAGCCCACGTCAGGTGTCAAGGGTACTTCGTACCACCCCAAAGGGGGTGGCTTTGCCCTTGACATCTGCCTTGGTCTAAGAGCTTTTGTAATCACCCCGCCGGGGAAAGATTGGCCTGGGGTTTATGATCTTTGGAATATGTTCATGGAAACCGACATTCTCTCGATTGTTTGAGGAAATCAGATCATTGTTATCGGACAAAGCCAGACTTCACGCTTGATTGGAAAGAATTCATCTGCCATACAAAGAACTAGTCCGGGCATCACTTTCAAGCCTAGTTTGTCAAGAACGGAAAAGTTTTTGTCCGCTTCGGATGGAGTCTTAGACTTCTTTATCTCAATAGGAAACACCTGATTTGAACCAACCATCAGGAGGTCTATTTCCTTTTTATCGATGTCTCTGTAGTAATAGATATTAGGCTCTTTCCCGCAGTTGTAGTAACTTTTCAGTATCTCACCTACTACGAATGTCTCAAAGAATGCCCCTGAGGCATTTCCGTTCATCAGTGTTTCGTATGTCGGCCATCTTGTAAGGTAAGCAGCAAGTCCGGTATCAAGAAAATAGCACTTCGGGGTTTTTACCAAGCGCCTGTTTATGTTGTTGTAATAAGGTCTGAGGATGTAGATAATACCCGAGCGCTGTAGTATTGTTACCCACTCTTTGACAGTAGGAGCTGAAACACCGATATCTCTTGAAATAGATTCATACTTGAGCTCTTGCGCAGTGTTTGCAGCCAGGTAAGTGACCAAAGCTCTGAATTCATCAAGTTTCCCCACCTGCTCAAGTGCACTTACATCCCTCTCGATATAGGTATCCATATAACTTGAGAAGTAAAGATCCCTGTCAAGGGTCTTGTCGCCGAGAAGCTTTGGCATTCCTCCTTGGAATATTCTTTCAAAAGTGTTGCTCAAAGTCTTATTCTCATAATCCTTTGACTTCAAAGCTTCAATCTCAGGACAAAAAGGCTCAGATTCCTTTCCGTCAATTTCCCGTTGAGATAAAGGAAGCAATGAGAAAACAGCAACCCTTCCGGCTAGGGTTTCAGAAATGTTCTTCATCATCACAAACTTCTGTGAACCGGTAAGCCAAAACATTCCGTTTGGGTTTTCTCCGTTGTATTGGGCATTATCAACAATATCTTTTATGGCTAAAAGGATTGACGGAACTCTCTGAAACTCATCGATCAACAGCTTGTGCCCATAGGTTTCAAAAAATAAAGCCGGATCGTTTTCAGCAAGAGTCCTTGTTTCGAGTTTATCAAACGATACACAAACCCGGTCTGGTTCCGCCAGGTGTCTGAGCATGGTTGACTTTCCTGTCTGTCGCTGACCACAGACCATAACAACCGGATACTGAGTGGAAGCTTTTATGATGGAACTTTCCATAGCTCGTTTGATATACTGCATAGGACTCTCCGAGAAATCTAAAGTCAACTTTATTTTACTCGAACTTATAATAGAAATCAACAGTTACCTTTTTTATTGCCGAGAATAGTAAACTGAATACTGACAAATAGAACTAGGCTCTGCTTTTATAACTGATTTATGAAGGAATCGACTACTTCCAGCTTCTGGTTCAGGGATTTTTTAAGGAAGTTCACGTATGCGTCAAAGCCGGTTCTAAAGACTATGGAAGGATCCAGGTGGATGCCCCATAAAAGGGAGTCGAACTTGGAGGCAACTTTTATCTGGGTCCTGATTCGCTCGATCTCTTCATCCACAGAAAGCGAGGAAGAATAGGAATCCCAAATCTCGGCGACCCTGGCCTTGAAAGCAGAAGATTTGAAAAGGGCATCGTAGTACAGTTTATCCTGACACTTACAGCTGGCCTGAAGGTGCAAGGTGGACCAGTCGAAATCCCACACGGGCCCTGCCCTGAAAATTTCGTCTGATACTGTGTATGTGAAGTAGCAGCTCTTGGGGTGGCCCAATTCGTTGCTGTTGCACATAAGCTCGTTCACAAGCCAGAACTTGATGTACGAGTCAATGTCTATCTTTGAGATATCAGGCTCCCCTTCTTCTGGATATAGGCGGGTCTCAAGATCTGTAACAGCTTCTTCGATGGCATCAAGGCGGGAAGAGTCCATCGAATCATCATTTTTAATCATGTACGGAAGGTTTTTGACAGAGGATTCGAACTTCCAGGTCTCGTCATAGTAGTTGTCAAGCTCGATCAGATAGTCGTCATCTTCATCAATGTCGACCCTGTCTTTATCTACCTTTATTGCCTCGCCGAGCCAGTAAAGGCCCACATACTTTCCGTTAAGGACAAGATCCACAAAGTCTCCT
>JAGBRG010000268.1 GCA_017632495.1 Spirochaetales bacterium | reverse complement strand
TGTTCGTATTCAGAATCTTATAGACCTCACAAATCATTCCCCAGTCGTAAGACAGAAGAACATCGTGGGTATGGTTCGGCATGGTAACAGAGAAAAGAATCGTTATTCCCCGCTCTTCACAAAGACGACACAGAAGGTTATGCCTGTATTCGCCCGCACCCTTTGCAGGAAAAATGTTGTCTCCGTTTTGTGATTTGGTAATTACATGGTAAAACACACCTGTTTTGTCGATATTCCTGTTTGAGGCCCTTCCTATCTTCTCCTCAATTTCTCCAGCCCGTGGCTTTTTCAACAGCATTGTGTAATCAACAATTGTTCCCATCTTCTCCTCCTATAAGAAATTACTCAAGGCAACAAAACCAGCCGACAAAGCATATTACCCCACGCACCCATAACTTAAGGCAGCAGGTTTCTTACCCTATCCCTCTAATACAAAAAAAGTGCTGTTTTTATTTAGGTTTTTGAGAAAGTTTTTTTTGTTGGTTTCAAAATTCGATGTTGATGGATGACCTCGATGACCCCGAACGCACCGTTGACCTCGTTGACCCCAATGACCGCAATTACAGCTCACAGAGCCAGGAAGCTCCAAAGACGTTGCTAAAACCGTTTTCTCTGAGAAAGGAGATTGCGCTGTTCATTGTGCTCATTGTGGTGACAATATCGTCTATGACAATTATGCTTTTGTCCTTTATTTCATCTAGCTTACCCGAATAATCCGGGTTTATGACAAAGCGGCCTTCCGAGGCGCTTAGGCGCTGTTGTCTGTTAAGACGCTTTTGCTGGATGCGCTGTAAATCAGAATTAGAAAGAATTTGTAGGTAAGGACGCCTTAAAGCTTTGGCAACTTCCACCATGGGGTCCCATCCGGACTTCTTAAGGCGCGTATTGCTGCAGGGAATAGGAACTATCAAGGCATTCCCTTGCGGATCCAATGCAGATAAAGCACGCGACAGATACAAGGCAATAACATGAGCCATTTCCTTGTGGGCGTGGAACTTGAAGCTGTCTAAGATTGAATATGACAAGGGCCCGTCATAACGGGCAACAGGATAGACTTTGTTGTAAGACAGAGCCGCGCACTTATCACACTCATAGAAAGGAGCCACTTTAGGATAAAAACACACGGGGCATCGTGACATGAAAGAGTCAAAGCATTCTCCGTCCAAAGCCGCTTTGCATTCATCACAAATCACATCACAAGAATTCATTGCAGAGTGACAGACAGGACAGAATAATGCGCGTTTCATGGATTTTCAGCCATTTCTTTCAATTTGGCGAGGTGAATCAGTGCCTGCATGGGAGTGCACTGATCAGGATTGATTTGTGATAGGTATCGGCAAAGAGCTTCCTCTTTCTCAGAGGTCTGAGGCGCAGCCTCACCATGGTCTTCGGCAGATGTGAAAAGACTTGTCTGCTGCATGGAGTAATCTGCAAAATGCCTGTTCTGGAAATTGCGGGCATCGCGGATAACTGATGCAGGAACACCTGCCATTTTAGCAACATGGATTCCATAACTTGAGTTTGCTACCCCGTCTTTGATCTTTCTGAGGAAGGTGACGCTTCCGTTGTCTTCCTTCACATCCAAAGTAAGAAGTCTGATTCCTGAGGTATCAAGCATGGTAAGTTCATGGTAGTGGGTTGCAAAGAGTGTCTTTGCACCCTTCTCCATCAGATTACGCATTATGGCATATGCTATGGACATTCCGTCCTGGGTGCTGGTTCCGCGGCCGATTTCATCCACAATTACAAAAGACCTGCGCGTACAGTTTCTGATGATGTAGGCGGCTTCCTGCATCTCAACTAGGAATGTAGACTCACCGCGGGCAAGGTTGTCCGTAGCCCCCACTCGGCAGAAGATTCTGTCAACAAGGCCTATTTCAGCTTCTGAGGCAGGAACATAACTTCCTATGTGAGAAAGAAGTATTATCAAAGCATTCTGCCTTAGGAACGTGGATTTTCCTGCCATGTTGGGGCCTGTGATAAGGCAGAATCTTGTAGCCATGTCCAGACTGTTAGATACAAACTTCCCGGGTCCGAGCTGGCGCTCGACAACAGGATGACGGCCGTCTTTTATCACAAGTACATCGTCTTCTGTAATCTCAGGCCTGCAGCAGCCGCACTCGATGGCATAGGTAGCAAGGCTCTGATAGACATCGATGTTGTTGAGAAAATGACCTATGGAGTTAAGATAAGCATCAAGTTCAAGGACATTGGCCTGAAGTTGGTCATAAAGATATCTTTCTCGCTCCTCAGCCTGTGCATTGGCCTGAAGAATGTCCTTTTCGTACTGCATAAGCTGATCTGTGGTAAAACGCTCTCCGTTTACCAGAGTCTGCTTTCTGTAGAAGAAATCGGGAACCTTTGAGACCTGCCCTTTGGGAACTTCTAGGTAATAGCCGAAGATTCTGTTGTAGCCAAGTTTTATTATGGTCATTCCCGTCTGGGACTTTACTTCATCAAGATATGCCTTAAGGATGGTGTCGCTATGGTCCCTCAGGGCCCTCATCTGGTCAAGATTCTCATCATAGCCTGAGCGAATGACCTGACCTTCCTGAAATTGTCCGAGGCACTGCTCGTTTATGGCACTGTCGATGCGCTTCATTAAATCTGCGCAGGAAGAAAGTGCCTCATGGTCCATTGACTTCTCAAGAAGGGAGAAATAACGCTCTGACTTATCGGAAACAAGGGAAAAGAAGCTTCCGATGGTGTTTCTTATCCCTATAAGATCATGAGGGACAGCGCGTTTTAAAAGAACTCTTGTGACAAGTCTGTTTAAGTCCATCGAACCTGTCAGGGCCTCACGAACACGGGAAAGCTCCTGACTGTCATCTCTGAAAAAGGAGACCCAATCCTGGCGGAATCTTATCTGATTGATATCCCTAAGGGGAAAGGCAATCCAGTTTTTCAGAAGGCGGCTTCCCCCACCCGTTCGGGTTCTGTTTATCGTCTCAAAGAGCGAGTACCTTGAAGATCCGTCAAACAGATTCGTAAACAGCTCCAGATTCTTTCTGGTACTCTCGTCCATGCCGACAAACGAATCCTCATTATCCACCACATAGTTTGTCAGATGACTGACCGAGCTCTTTGAGGTCTCCGTAATGTAGCGAATCAGTGCACCTGCCGGGCTTACTATCTTGTCGTTTTCCTTGATTCCGTAGGCAGCAAGACTCTTTACCTTGGCCTGGTCGCATAAAATCTTATAGCAGTTCTTCTGCGAGAAATACCACGGTGCAAGCTTTGTCACCATGGCAGGATAGTTGTCTATTACGGCCTTGAAGTCATAATCCAGAAAATATTCATCCTCACAGACAAGAATCTCTCTTGGGACAATCTGCTCCAAGGCGGTTCTCACTGCCTGGGCACGCGATGTGCCTTCCAAGGTCCTTAGATGGAAATCTCCTGTGGAAACGTCGCAAAATGCCATTGAATGCTGGAAAAAACATGCAATGTAGTTAAAGCTTCTGTCATCAAGAAGATCCTCATCAACAACGGTCGCAGGAGTGACGATTCTCACAACCTCACGACGCGCCAGGCTCTTTGAGTTTTCAGGAAGCTCCATCTGCTCGCAGATTGCAATCTTCTTTCCGCAGTCCAGAAGTCTCTTTATGTAGTTTTTTGCGGCATGAAAAGGAATGCCGCACATAGGGTCATCGCCCTTGTGGGTTAAAGTCAGATTCAATATGGCCGAAACTTCTCTGGCATCGTCGTCGAACATTTCATAGAAGTCCCCGACACGGAAAAAGAGCACCATGTCAGAGTGCTCTTTTTTCATTTGCCTGTATTGTTTCATCAATGGGGTTTCGGCCATTGACAGACTCCTTAGATCAAGCTTGTAGAGATTGCCAGAACAAGTGACATACCGCTTGTATCGCTGTTGCCGTGGAAGTAGTTACCGCCCTGCCATTTGAACGAGCGCTCGGTATCACCGACGTTCTGGAACTTGTAAGTTGCATTCTTAACAAGATAAAGTCCGAGCGGGAAGCCCGAGATCTTGAGCTTGATTCCGCCGCCTGCTGCAAAGTACCAGTTGATTCCGTTCTTGATCTCTGTAAGTTCGCTGTTAACACCGGTTGCGCTTACAAAGAGCTCGGCCTGAAGGATGTTCTCAACCAGCTGGTAGCTGACTTCAAGCATGTTGTCCCACAGGAAGGCCTGGTCGACAACAGAGCTGAATCCGCGTCCGATTGTCATACCGTCGATGTAAAGCATCTCGTATCTTGTGGCTCCGAGTTTCGGATCCCAGAATCCGAGGCCCTTGCTCTCATCATCGTCGTAGACCTTGTTGTAGTTGTAGAACTGCGGCAGCATGAAGTTAAGTGAAGTTGAAGCGCAAAGCATGATATTCTTTGTCTTTTCTTCCTTTGTCTGGAATGAGAAGAGCTTAAGATAACCTGCTGCACTTGCAGAAATCTTGTTGTAGTTGGAAAGACCGCCTAAAAGACCTCCGGCATATGTGAAGGAAGTGCTTAAGACATAACCCTTTGTGGTGTTGGTGATATAGTCTCTTCCATCCCACTGGATACCGAAGTTCAGCTTATTTGAGAACTGCCAACGGAGGCTGTACTGGTAAATCAGCTTCTCGAACGGTGTGAATCTTGTGTCATAGAAGGCCTTGTTGAGGCTGACGTTAACTCCTCCGAACAGTGAAAGACGGCCGACATCATAGATGAAGGTGTAACCAGTGTTGTATCCGAGAGAGAATGTGTACAGGTCATACTTCATAAGATATCTGCTTGAAGGATACTCGTTGTTAGCCTTCATCCACTGGGTTGAACTTTCGTATCCCAGAGGCCAGGTCTCGTTGCTGTTTCTTCCGTCATAGTACTTCGGAGCACCGATACCCTTCTGAAGCTCATCGGAATAACTTGAGTGCGAGAATCCGAAGTTGAAGGAGTTGGACCATCTGTAGTTCTTGAACCAGTTGTCTCCGAATTTGATGTTGATGGACTGTGTGTCAGGTGAAAGAGTAAGTCCGAATCCGAGCTCCTGTCCCCTTCCTCCGAGGTTATGGTCGGTCCACTGCACAAAGGCTGAAACCGGGAATGAGTTCAGAGTTCCGCCGAATGTGGCACCGAACTGAATGTCCTTGGTTCTTCCTTCCTTGAGCTTGAAGTCAAGAATGACGGTATTCTCTTCCTGACCGTACATCAAATCGTAGTCAAGATTCTCCAGAAGTCCTGTGTTGTAGAGGTTCTGGGCACTTGTGATGAGTTTTGCCTTTGAGAAGATGTCACCCGGGTGAATCTCAAGCTCTCTTCTCATGACATAATCCTTGGTTCTGTCGAGACCTGAAATCAGAATCTCCTCGACTGTTGCCTGAGGACCTTCGACGATATCCAGATAGAACTTGACTGTCATGTTGGTATCGTCACGCTCGTCACGCATGTTCATTCCGTTTGCAATATAACCGTCGTTGTAGTACAGATCTGCAATCGAGCTGTATTCGTTCTGAACCTGTGCGATGTTCAGAACAGAGCCAACCTTCAGCCTCTGAACCTTCTTGATCTGCTCATCAGAGAAGATTGTGTTTCCGGAAACCTCAAGACCGCCGTAGAACCACTGCTTACCCTCAATGATGGTGTATGTAACAATGGCCTGCTTGTACTTTGTGGTGTCGGACTCGACATACTCAATGACAGGATCGGAGACGATTACATCGATATAACCGTTTGTCTGATAGTAGGATACAAGAGCACCGATATCGGCACGGAGCTTTTCCATGTTCAGATATCCGGTGTTGAAGAGTGATTTGACCTTGGTGGACATCTGCTTGCGCAATGTAGACTCATCAAAGTGCTCGTTTCCGGAGAACAGGATCTTTGTGATTCTGGTCTGATCCCCTTCTGTGATTTTGAAGACAACATCGAATGTGTTGGCCTCATCATTTTTTGTGATTTCATACTCAATGGGGATGCTCAGAAAGCCCTTTGAATAGTAGAGGGACTCAATCTGAGCCTTGGCAAGCTCAAATGATGCCTTCTTAGCAGGATCCAGGAACATGCCTACGGAAATCTCCGTGACAGCCTCTCTTAAGTCTCTTGCCTTGATCTTGCTGTTTCCCTCATAGCGGATGGCATTGAGCTTTGGAACCTCAAAGAACTCAAAGACGATTTTCAGCTCGCCTGCTTCATTCTTCTCTGCATCTGCTGTGAAGAAATCTATTCCGTTCACCTTATAAAGCTCTTCCATCATCTGTGAGAAAAGCTCGTCGGTGAATGCCTTATATCTATATGGATATAGTACCTTGTTGATCTCTGACTCTGATACGTTCTTCAATCCGGAAATCGAGAACTCTGCAATTTCCTTATCGTAGTACCATTCATCTGCGGCAAACGCAGAGAACAGGACAGAAAAAACAAGTATCATAATCAAAATCAATTTTCTATTCATTCGTAATGTCTCCTAAAGACTTAATCAATACTGAATCTGTTTGGTTACACTGAATCCGATTGTATCCAAAATTTCGAAAACAGACAACTCGCGCGGATTTGTGAAGATGCTCACCGTTCCCATCGGAGTATCCCAGTCAAGGCTGACCTCGGTATCGAGAATCAGGTCCTTTGCCAAGAAATGACCGAAGTCATTTGAATTGTTCGTATTATTCTCAGACTTGAGCATCAGCCTGATTTTGAAAAACCAGTCCGATGTCAGGTATTTTCCTGCAAAAATGGATGTTCCGTCCAGATACCTTGCAAGCATACTCACATTGCTCTTTCCTGCAAAGTCACCTGGAAGTGCATCAATCAGGACATTTGAGATGATGTTGGACCTTGCGGAGAATATATCAAGGCCCAGTGAATTTCTGACTATTCCTGAAATGGAGTAGCTCTTGTTGGATTCAAGTATTCCTACCCTTGTAAGAGCATCCGTTGCTGTTGCGGCAAGGGATGCAATAGATGAAAGCGACAATGACTGGTCAAGGGCGCTTGAGGAAAGAACACTCTGCCCCAGCATGGCCAGAATCTCATTTTCGCTCTTCATAGGAGTACTTGAGAATCTCGGGTTTATGTTATCAAGGGTCGAGTTCTGAAGAATCAGACTGATTACGACCTTGTTTCCGTCCGCATCGTAGTCTGTGATGTCTGCGGTGAGATTAAGGACTAGCGGGAACGACGACTCAAAGCCTGCAAGCTTGCGTTCTCTGAGGTCAACTGTTCCCTCTCTGATTATGAAGTCATTCTGGAAGTAATAGACCTGACCGGTCTTCAGGGCAAACTCTCCGTCCATCTTGAATTTTCCGTCTTCTATCTTCAGCTCAACCTTTTTGTCTTCGGCCAAGGTGAAGTTAATGAAAGAGTTGTCCTTTTCAGGATAGTAGAACTCGATATCGTGGCCTGTTGTGATTTTGACATCAAGCTCCATAGGGTTTTCCGAAGATGCGGGTGCATAGTACCACTGGGGTAATTCATCCTCGATTCTGAATGAAATCAGAGCATTTGTAACGTTTATGTCGGCTACGAACCTGTTCGGACCGCTATAGACACCGTAATCTATATAACCTGTGACATCACCGCGGATATCCATCTCAAAGTCAGATACATTCGGATACCAGAAGTCAATCGGAGTATCCTTGTTCACATTCACCCTGACGTTGAAGGACTCGAATTTTCCACGCTGCATTGTCATATCAACAGCCACATCACCGTAGAAGTAACGTCCGTCCGCCTCGCTGTATCCTGCCATGGGAGTCTTTGAGATTGACATGACATGGTCGTTCAGAGAGACTGCCACGTTCTTGGCGGTAATGACCTGGTCAGGCAGATAGAAAAGCGTCATTTCATATGACTGACAGTAGGCCATGCCGTAGAAGCTGGGATTGGCCGGTGTTCCGCAGATAAAGATATCACCTGTCACTATTCCGTTTCTGAATCCGAATTCAGGAGAGTTGATGAACTGATTGAGAATCGGAAGCGGGAACTGAATGTCCGTTACCATAAGATCCAGACGGCTTCCAATATAACCTTTTGCATTGAAGCCGAAAATGAAATCATGCTCGATCCCTATGTCCGTGTATCCCGAAGTAAGATCTATATAGCCATGAAGCATGTTTCCGCTGAGATTCAGTTTCCCGTTTGAAAGGTTCACATCAAGCTTGGCATCGGCAATCTCAAAGCCGTCTTCAAGATGAACATCTGTTATTCCCATGGTGAAATCCACGCTGTAATCACCACCTGATACTATCTGGAGAATACTTTCAGCAAGGGATTCGACCTTTGTATTGATCGTAAACTTAGCACTCTGGGTGACAAGATCCCCTGATTTGAACAGCTTTTCGTTCTTGACGCCGAAAGAGCCGTCAAGAATCATCTGCTTGAAATCGGCTACAAAATTGATGTCATTGACCTGAAGATTCCCGAGATTTCCTTTGGAATCATACATTGTCACAGCAAGATCATCGTAAATCAGATTCAGATCAAAGCTGTTTGTCCCCCATCTTATATCACCTTTGGCATAGAAGGCATTGTCACGCTGACCCAAGGCAGACAGGCTGACTTCTACTCCGCCAGTCTTGTCGTCGTTGTATTTCATATCAAAATAGAACTGATTATCCGTAACCGATGCATGCAGCCTTGAAAGCCCTGTAGGAGATGTGAAGTCCATAATTCCTTCAAGGTCCTTAGTCTGAAGCTTCAGAAGCGAGGGAATATCCTTGAAAGTAAAGTTCAAAGAACCGTCAAGCCTGTGGACAACTGAGTCAATTTTAAGTGATGCCTGGGAAATAATAATCTTATTGTTGGAGAAATCAAGGTCAAAGCCTACTCCCAGACCGTTGGAAAGATGAACATCAAAATGCTTAAGACCGACTCTGTAGACCGATGTAGAAGTGTCAAATGATGCATCAATGAAGCTTTCAAGGTCCAAAGAAAGGCTATCTGTCGGATAAATCTGAAGGTGCTTGATCACTCCTCCCAGCTTTATCAGATTCTCTTCCTTTCCCAGATTCAGAGAAAGAAGGTCTCCTTCAAATGAAATTCTTGCGGGACTCACAGATGCGTTTGCTTTCACAGAGACAGGATCTTGGCCCAGCACAGGAGCCTTGATTTTCACATCTGCCTCAATGCTGTTGAGATCCTGCCAGTTTACATTTCCCCAAAGGCCCGCATTCTCAACCAAAGGAGAAGTTAGATTGAACTCATATGTCCTTTCTCCCCTGGTATGAGAGAATACCATCTGGGCAAGCTCGCTTCCGTCCGAAGCATTCTGAAGAAGAAGTCTTCCATCAGGAATCAGCTCTGCAAGTTCAAGCGTTCCCTCATAAGAAAGTCTAAGTCCCTCTGCCGTCACGGCAAGGGTTTCTATTGTGGCAGTACCGCTGTCCAGAGTCGACTCAAATGTAAAAGCTCCGCTTATAGGAGATTCTCCGACGTTCAGTTCACGAACTGCTGTGTTTATGGATACTCTGCCGTTTTTAACAGCCTTGAGAATATCAGCATCCTGAGGAAGGCTCTGGGGCTTTCCCCTTAGAAGCGTTGCAAAATAATCTGAAAAGCCCTGATCCAGGTTGGCACTGATGATCACGTTTCCGTTTACTGCGGTCTTTTCCGAAACAAGGCCTGTCTCAGCCAGAACAGCATCATACAGTCCCTTGTAAGTGTACGGAAGCAGGTTGCTCAGGAACATGTTAAGCTGAAGCTGACCACCGTAGTAGCCGAAGAATGCACTGATTTCGTTGGAGCTTCTAAACTCTCCGCGCAGATTTCCGTCTTCATTCAGTTCAAGGGAAAGGCCTGCACTGTTGCCAAGGCTTGCCATCTTGATATCTGAAACCTGAAAGTCCGCACTCTGAATGCTCAGATCAGAAGCAAGATTGGCATTCGCATCCACTGTGAACGAGAAATCACGTACAAAGGGGCTTTCAATATTGCCAAGAACAGAAGAGCGGACTCTTAAACCAAGGCCTGATGAAGAATAGGAATAATCCAGAACCATGGATGAGACATCAAGGCTGTTGATTCCATCATCCTGAAGACCTGAAAGGACAGTGTTTTTAAGACTTAGCTGTCCAAGGCTGCTGAAATTGGCGGTATTGAGGGAAAAGTCTCCCGAAATGCCGCGGGATGATAATGTCTTGCCTGACATTGATAATCTGATATCATCCGTCAGAAGAGTGGCCAATGCCCCCTCTTTTCCGTCATATGAACCCGAGACAACAAGATTGTTGACCAAAAAGTCTGCTCCGAGACCTGCGGCGGACCCTCCGGTTTTTCTAATGTCTATCTTAAGCGTCGCATCAGAGGAAGAAGTGTCATAGTCTGCATTGACGGTAAGACCGCTTACGGAGGCATCAAGTTCCATGTCCGTGCCATTGATTTGAGCGTCTTCCACATATAAGGCAGCCGAAATCTTAGAGCCGCTGATTGTTGCAATCGCCGAACCTGAATCAAGTGTCAAAATGTCTCCGTAATGGCCGTCTGCAATTGACAGATATGCTGTAAGGTCCTCTCCCATCGAGGCTCTGATATCATTTACAACAATCTCTTCGGATTCGAATACCCTGGCCGAAATGAACGGAATGTTAAAAGCGGCGTCCTTTACGACATAGCCTTTGTCCATGTCCATTGTCGCGTTGATGCCTGCGGTTTTGGCATTTATGCCGTTGAAACTGATGTCAAAAGACAGA
>JAGBRG010000267.1 GCA_017632495.1 Spirochaetales bacterium | reverse complement strand
AAGAACATGACAGACAACGTACATATCGAGCTTGATATGGCTAAGGCCGTTTCAGGTGCTGATATCGTTATCGAGTCCATGGCAGAGGATCCGGATGCCAAGATCGACGTTTACGAGCAGATGAAGGATCTCCTTGATCCCGACACCATCCTTGTAACCAATTCATCCACTCTTCTTCCAAGCATGTTCGCTCAGTACACAGGAAGACCTGAGAAGTATCTTTCACTTCACTTTGCTAACACTATCTGGAAGAACAACACAGCAGAGATCATGGGACATCCCGGAACAGATCCTGAGATCTACAAGAAGGTTGTTGAGTTTGCAAAAGAGATCAACATGATTTCTCTCGAGCTCCGCAAAGAGCAGCCCGGTTACATCCTCAACTCCATGCTGGTTCCTTTCCTCTCAGCAGCTCAGGCTCTTTGGGCAAAAGAGGTAGCAGATCCCCAGACCATCGACCTTACATGGCGTCTTGCAACCGGCGCTCCAAAGGGACCGTTTGAGATCCTCGACATCGTAGGTCTTGAGACAGCTTACAACATCAACCAGATGAAGCCCGAGGCACAGGATCCCGACTCCACAATCCACAAGATCGGCCTTCTTCTCAAGGAGAAGATCGACAAGGGCGAGACAGGAATCAACGCCGGAAAAGGTTTCTACGATTACAAGAAATAATTAAATAATAATGCAAAAAAGCTGCTGGCTCCCGCACAGGGGGTCAACAGCTTTTCATTTTTAGGCTATAATTGATACATTGATATAAAAAAGAGGAGAAGACCGGCCATGGATTACTTACACATCGTTCAGTACTACGAGACCGACAAAATGGGGATAACTCACCACTCCAATTACATAAGGTGGATGGAAGAGGCAAGAGTTGACTTCCTGTCTCAGATAGGCTGGGAGTTTGCAAAGCTTGAGGCCATGGGGATCGTATCCCCGGTTCTGACCGTTAGCTGCGACTACAAGCTTCCCACCAGGTTTTCCGACAAGGTTCACATCAAGGTTACCGTCAAGGAATATAAGGGCGTCAAGCTCTTCCTTAATTATGAGATGAAGAACGAGGAAGGCAAGATCGTCTGCACCGGAACAACGTCCCATGCGTTCCTGAACACCGAAGGAAAGCCAATCAGGATGAAGCAGGAGTTCCCTGAATTGTTTGATACACTTTGCAGTCTTGTAGATGAGGCTTAAGGAGGAGAAATTATGAAAAGACCTATCGCATTATTAGCAATCACAACAGCAGTACTCATGGTAGGATGTGGCAGCACTGCACCTGCAGAAACGTCAGAAACACCTGTTGCTGAGACCACAGAAGCACCTGCAGCCGAAGCAGCACCGGAAGCAACCACTGAGCCTGTGGCTCTAGGAACCCCGGAAGTAAAAGACGGAGTCTTCCGTGCCGGCGAAGAAGCTGCCGAAGTTTATTTCGAGTGGGCACCAATCGAAGGAGCAGACGGATATGAGGTTTCCGTAGCTAACAAATACTTTGCGGAAAAAGAATATCGCGAGCCCGAAACTTTCGAGACCACCGATGCTTTCTACGTTGGCAGCGCACAGGACTACTTTGATTTCCAGATAAAGGTCAGAGCATACGCAGGAGAGGAGAGCGACAGAACTTTCGGAGAGTGGAGTT
>JAGBRG010000266.1 GCA_017632495.1 Spirochaetales bacterium | reverse complement strand
TGCATCCACAGTATTTACCTGTGGGTGCAACTTTCGTTGTCCCTACTGCCACAACCCAGAATTCGTAATCCAGGGCTCCAACGAAACCTACTTCGGCGAAACCTACACGGAAGAAGAAATTCTCTCTTACCTCACAAAGCGCCGCTCCCTCTTAGACGGCCTTGTCATCTCAGGCGGAGAGCCTACTCTTCACAAGGACCTTGCCCCCTTCATGCGCCGTGTCAAAGACATGGGCTTTAAAATCAAGCTGGACACAAACGGAAGCAGGCCCGAAGTCCTGAAAGACCTGATTTCCCAGAACCTTGTGGACTTCGTTGCCATGGACATCAAGGCCCCCTTGGAGAAGTATCATCTTCTGGGTTTCACCGACACAAAAGCCATTTCGATGTCGATAGATATCCTGGAAGGCCTCGATGACCTCGTTGACCACGAGTTCCGCACAACATGCCCCAAGAGCATTCTGGATGTCTCCGACTTTGCAAAAATGGCGGATCTTATAGGTCAAAAAGCCAAGTGGTACCTTCAGCCGTTCAACCCCAAGAAGACACTGGATTCCTCATACAACGAAGAGTCCTCATATTCTTCCGAGGAGCTTGAAGAAATAATAAGAACTCTGGGTAGAAAGAACACCTTCGTCCGCTGAATTCACAAAGAACTGATAATGTGGCATGATTTGAACTTGGGAGAGACTCAGATGAATCAGAAGCTTTTCATTTTTGATATAGGCGGTGTGATAGTAATGCACAATCCGCCGATCCGTGAGTTCTGCGAGAAATACAACTTGGACCTAGAGTCTGTTCACAGAGACTGGATGTGTTACCTAAAGCCGATGCTTGACGGGTTTCTTGATGTTGATTACTTCTACAGGATGCTTGAGCTGAACTACAACATCGATCTCTCAAATGATCCTGTCATGGTTACCTGCTATCATCCATATGAGAATACATTCATGAAGGATATGGTCAGAAAACTCCGAAAGGCAGGCCATAGGGTAGTGACAGGTTCAAATACATTCGCACCGCATTGGGACCTTCTGAAGAATCTCAAACCAAGTCCGCTTGATGGATTTGATAAGCTGTATGCCTCACATGAGATGCATCTTTCAAAGCCCAATACAGCCTTTTATAAATACATAGCAGACGCAGAGGGCTTTAAGCCTGAAGACTGTTTCTTCTTTGATGACTCTGAAGTCAATGTGAAATCAGCAAGCTCCATTGGGATCAATTCATTCCGTTATACCCAGGACAATGATGCTGTTTTGAATTATCTTAAACCTTATATTTCCGAATAAGGATGCTTAGGAGCACATATGAAAACAATTGCAATGAAATTCGGAGGAAGCTCCCTTGCAGATGCAGCCCAGTTCAAGAAGGTTGCATCGATCATTAAATCTCATGAAGGCAAGCTCTATGTTGTGGCCTCGGCTCCCGGAAAGCGCAGCAAGGATGATACAAAAGTTACTGACATGCTCTACGCCTGTTATGACAGTGCATCACAGAAAGCAGATTTTTCAGCATCCCTTGATGCGATAAAGGCAAGGTTCTCTGAAATCATAGTGAATCTGGGAGTTGCATTTGACCTTGATTCTGAGTTTTCAGTTATAGCAAAGCACTTATCTTCTTCTCCTGAAAGAGACTACATGGCTTCCCGCGGAGAGTATCTCAATTCCAAGATCCTTGCTACTTATCTTGGCTACGATTTCATCGATCCTGCAAACTATGTTTTCTTTGGCCAAGACGGAGTTCTGAATGCCGAAAGAACAAACACTGAACTTGCCAGAGCCCTTTCCAAGACGGACCATGCAGTTGTTGCAGGATTCTACGGAACTGGCTCGGACGGTAAGGTTAAGACATTCTCAAGAGGAGGCTCCGATGTCACAGGAGCGATTGTCGCCCGTGCTGCTAAGGCCGATGTCTATGAAAACTGGACAGATGTCTCCGGAATGCTTTCAGCAGACCCCAGAATCGTCAAGGACCCTGATGCAATAGAGGAGATAAGCTACAAGGAGCTTAGAGAGCTTTCATACATGGGAGCTTCGGTCATGCATGAGGATGCAGTCTTTCCTGTAAGAAGCGCAGGCATTCCTATCAACATC
>JAGBRG010000265.1 GCA_017632495.1 Spirochaetales bacterium | reverse complement strand
TAGCCTGTGCATCTGATTGTGGCGATCTTGGCTTTTGTTGCCTCGACCTGGCCTTTTATCTCATTCATATTCTTAAGCAGTTCAAAAGGATTCATCATCGCTCCTCCCTCCCGTCAAAGCAGAGCATCAGATCTGTTATCAGGTTCTTCTGCTCCTCACTCAGGCTGCTTTCCTTGACAGGCTCGGGCTTTGGTTCTTCTTTGATTTCCTGTGGTTTTTCCTCCGCAGGCTTTTCTTCTTCCTGCGCTTCGGTTGTTTCCTTATTATCTGAGAACGAGAAAATGATGTTCACATCAGGCCCTGTCTTCTGGCGGATCTTCTCTCGAATGGCATCGGCATTTCTGTTTGCAGTCTGGAAGAAGAGCCTGCTGTTGAAGATTAGGACAAGACCCATCTCGTTGTGCTCCAAAGCCACCGTCCCGTGGGGAAGGACATCGGACAGAGTCTCAAGTGTCCACTCGGAAGGTCTTTCCTGCTCAGGTTCCGCCGGGGTCGGAACTTCTGGCTCAGGCTCCGGCTGTGAAAAAGGCTCCGGTTCTGGCTCGGGCTGCGTCGCAACTTCCGGCTGAGGTTCCGGTTCGGGCTTCACTTCAACCTGCGGTGCAGGAACTGCTGCGGGCTCTATTGTCTTCTGGTCCGCAAGGACGGGGTTCAGAGGAGAAATTGTTCCGCTGATAAGGTCGTTCTTAAGGCGTGCAAGCTGCTCAAGAACGCTTGCATTTGATGCAACATAGCGCAGCTTTGAAAGCTTTGATATAGCAAGTTCAAGCTCAAAGCGCGGATTAAGAGAATACCTGATGTCGCGGTACAGGCTTAGGAACATGTCCAAAGCGGCCTCGAGCTGCTCCTCGTTGTATGCGTTGAGAATCTCGGGCGGGAAGCTTGAGACCTGCTCGCCTAAGACGTTCTCGCTCTTGACGCCCTTTCTGATAAGAAGAAGGGTGCGGAAGTATTCGGAAAAGTCCTTGATGATCTGCTCAAGGCTCACGCCCTTTGCAAGAAGGTCGTGGATTCTGTCTATGGAGGCGCCGCGGTTTGCAGAAAGGACATCAAGCATTATCGCATTGATGCGCTGTACGCCCACAAGGCCAAGTTTTTCCCTAATCTGGGATAATGTGATTTTTCCGTTGGAGAAGGCCACGACCTGGTCAAAGAGGGTGTAGGCATCACGCATGGATCCTGTGGACTCTTTTGCAATCCAAAACAGTGCCTCGTCCTCTGCCTCAATGCCCATTTCGGATGCAGCCTGTGCAAGAAGGCCCTTGATGGTCTCAAGCGGAATCAGCTGGAAGTTGAACTGCTGACAGCGGCTTCTGATTGTGGCCGGAACCTTCTGGGTCTCCGTGGTGGCGAAGATAAAGACAACGTACTCGGGCGGCTCTTCGATGGTCTTCAAAAGTGCGTTGAAAGCACTCTGGGAGAGCATGTGGACCTCATCTATGATGTAGATCTTGTAGCGTGACGATGTGGGAGGAAACATTACCTCTTCTTTAATCACGCGCACATCGTTGACACCCGTGTTGCTGGCTCCGTCTATCTCTATGACATCAAGGCTGCTGCCCTTTGCAATGCCTCGGCAGTTGTCGCATTCATCACACGGGTCCGCCGTGGGGCCGTGGAC
>JAGBRG010000264.1 GCA_017632495.1 Spirochaetales bacterium | reverse complement strand
GAGGAAGTGGTGCGCCTGGGGGCCCACATTGCCGAGTTCAGAAAGCTCCTTTCAAGCTCCGAGCCTGTTGGAAAGCGCATGGACTTCTTGTCCCAGGAGATGAACAGGGAAATCAACACAATCGGATCCAAGAGCCAGATGGTTGAGGTGAATTTTGAGGTTGTCAATATGAAGGACTCGTTGGAAAATATTAGAGAACAAATAAGGAACATAGAGTAAGGCAGATGCTTCGCGGTCATTCCGTCGTCGCTTCGCATGGGCCGTGCACATAGCACTGTCCCGCGCTAGCTTCTAGGACTGACACACGAATCGTAAATACCGTATCTCAGGAGGATCATATGAGAATTGCAGTATCCGGCAAAAGCGGCTGCGGCAACACCACAGTATCAACCTTGCTTGCCCAGAAGCTGGGCTACCCGATGATCAACTTCACCTTCCGCCAGATGGCCAAGGAAAGAAACATGGACTTCTGGGATTTCTGTGCCCTTGCCAACAGGGACGACAGCATAGACAAGGAGCTGGACAGCCGCCAGGTCCAGATGGCCATGGCCGAAGAAAACTGTGTCCTTGGCTCCCGCCTTGCAATCTGGATGCTAAAGGATGCCGATTTCAAGGTCTACCTTGTGGCATCTGACGAAGAGAGGGCCCGACGCATCGTAAAGCGCGAAGGCGGAACTCTCGCCGAGCGCCTTGGCGAAACCAGACGCCGTGACAGTCACGATTCCGAGCGCTATGGCCGCATCTACGGAATCGATAACAACGACACAAGCCAGGCCAACCTTGTCATAGACACAGAAGGCAAGACCCCCGAAGAGATTGTGGACATAATCCTGAATGCTTTGAAATCCTCTATGAAGATGAGAACATCTGGCTCAGTCAGAAGATGATGGCAGAGTTGTATGATGTTTCTGTTTCTGCAATTAATCAGCATTTGAAATCTATTTTTTCTGATGGGGAGTTAATTGAAGACTCAGTAGTTAAGAAATTCTTAATAACTGCAAGATTATGCCGAGCTTCAGGCAGAGCGTAAGATTCCTATGAGTATGGAAGACTGGGCTAAGAGACTGGATGGATTTCTTGAATTCAATGTAAATGAAGTTCTTACAGGTCCAGGAAAAATAAGTGCGGAACAGGCCAAACTACATGCTGAAACCGAGCATGAGAAATACAGAATTATTCAGGATCGGTTGTTTGAAAGTGACTTTGACCGTTTTCTCTTGGAAACGGGTTTGAATTGATAGAACCTTATCGCTTTACAGAAAAACTGAAAGCTGATATATTCTCATTGCATCTCAATTTGAAGGAGAATCACCTTGAGCATTCCACTTGATAAGCTTATCGATAAAGACGTCAACGTATACGAGATGACCTGTGTGGCCATCAAGGAAGCCGCTATCGTGGCATCCAACAAGGAGGCCGAGGAGGAGCTTGAGAACAACCACGACAAGGTAGTCTCATCCGTTCTTTCCAAGGTTCTCAACGACGAGATTGAGTACACTCCAGTAGAGACGTGAGTTCCGTCATTTTTCTCTTCGGTCCGACAGCAGTGGGCAAGACCAGACTGCTGTCTGATTTTTTTTCACCTTTTGCAGAAGTTGTGAATGCCGATTCCGTTCAGGTCTACAGGGGCCTGGATGTGGGTTCTGCGAAAGCTGAGAAGGAAATCACAGACAAAATCCCGCACCATCTGATAGACATCTTAGATCCATGGGAAAGCTACAATGTAGCTGACTTCATTCACCTTGCTGACATTGCCTGCAGCGGAATCTGGCAGCGCGGCAAAATCCCTGTAATATCTGGCGGCACCGCCTTTTACTTCAAGCATTTTCTATATGGCCTTTCTGAGGCTCCGCAGTCGGACCCTGAGATTAGAAAAACCGTGGCTTTGTACATCAGAGACCAGGGCCTTTCAAAGGCATATGACTATCTTAAGATTGTGGATCCGGTTTCAGCAGAACGCATAAACCCCAACGACAGCTACAGAATCTCAAGAGCAATTGAAGTCTACCGCTCATGCGGAAAGCCTCTTTCAAGCTTCGCTCTTCCTACAAATCCCAGAAATGACATGAAGGTCCTTTCCATAGGTCTTTTCAGAGAAAAGGAAGAACTGAAAGAGAGAATCAAAGAAAGGGTGGACATAATGTTCGCCCAGGGCCTTGTCGATGAAATTAAAAAGCTTCTTAAGATGGGAGCAAATCCTTCCTGGCAGAGCATGCAGGGCATAGGGTACAGGGAGTTTATGGATAAGGTCTATGACAAGGACGCCAAGACCTCAATAAGTAATCTGGAAAAACTGACAGATTCCGACCTTGAAGAAATCAAGCAGAGCATCATCACAAACTCCGTGCATTATGCAAAACGCCAGATGACATTCTTCAAAAGCTTCTCTGATGTCCATTGGATAAACCCGGATGACTGTTCACAGATGAAAGGCCTGATTAATTCTTTTTTGAAGTAGTTATTTGACTGATCTTTTCTGAGTGTGGTATAATAATCCCACAAGGAGTTTATATGCCACAAATTGTTCCTATTAGAGATCTTAAGAACACAACTAACATCTCATCACTTTGCCATGACAGTCAGGAGCCTGTCTTCGTGACCAAAAACGGATACGGAGATTTGGTAATTATGAGCATGGATGTGTATGAGCGAAGCACATATCTCTGTGATGTTTACGGAAAACTTGAAGAGGCTAAGCTGGATCTCGAGGAAGGAAGGGTGTCTCCTGCTGATGAATCTCTGAAGAGAATCAGGGAAAAGTATGGAATATAAAGCCATAATGACTCAGAAGGCTGAGGATGACTTGGCTGATATTTTGGATTATATTACCGAAACATTACTGAATAAGCAGGCTGCTTTTGAGCTCGTCAGTGAGCTTCAGGATAATATTGATATCCTTAAAAAATCTCCCTATGTTTTTGCAAGCAGTTTGGACCCACGTTTGCAGGCTGAGGGCTACCATAAATTCATTTTAAAAAAGAGTTTTATAGCTTTGTTTTTGATAGATGACAAAAAGCATGAGGTTTCTATCATGCGTATTTTCTATGCAAAGAGGAATTACCCCAGTCTGATTTGAGTTGGGTCGAAAGCAGTCTGGCAGAGGGGGTTAATATGTTTCATACTGCCAAAAGCAGTCTAAAAACCCCTAACTATGGTTCACAGACTGCTTCTTGAAACTGCTGTTGTCAAAAAACTTAATTACTGTAATTGATGTGGTGGGTGGCAACAAGGTCCAGACTAAGCTGCTCGATCTTTGAGACCTCGCGCCATGAGCCGCGGCTGGTGAAGGTGAACTCGTTGGTCTGGTAGTACTCGTAGACCTCCATGCCGTCCTCGACAATCAGGTTGTTGGCATCGTCCACGTAGTTTGAGGAGCTCCACAGGTGCACAATGACGCGGTAGACATCGTCTGAGACCTTGGTAATCTGAAGGTCGGAGACTCCGTAGACGATGGAGCTTCTGGGAAGGTCGCCCATGCCGTCAGAGATCCATTTTCTGGGGTCGACGATAAGCGAGGCGCCGTCGTAGGTCTTCTGCATGGTGCTTGTGACATAGAGGCTTGCAACCTCCACATAGTCAGGCCCGTCATAGCCGTTCTTCAAGGGCTCCAGGAGGTCTGTGGCATTGAGGTTTGTCAGGGCGTCGTAGTAGTACTCGATGATCTGAACCTCATCAAGGTCTTTTGTCACAGGGGGCTTTACCGCACGCCAGACGTAGAAGCCGACAATTGAAAGAACCAGGGCTACACCGAGGGCGATGAAGAAGGTCTTCACGCCTTTTTTTCTGATGAAGATGCGGACCTTGGCACGTTTTTCGAGCTTTGTTTTATAGGCATCAAGGCCCACATTGGGACCGACATTGATATTATCGATTCCCACCTGAAGAAGGCCATCGATTATGTTTCTGAAAAAAGAAAAGGGCTTTCTGATGGAGAACTGGAACTTTCTGTCATCCGAAAGGGACCTGTCCACCATGTCAAAGATCTCTTTGAGCTTTGCGTCACACGGCGGAAACAGAAGCGAAAGGGGAACTGCCTTGAAGGAGTTTTCCCTTACGGCCTCGGACTCAAACGGGGCTATGCCTGAGAGAGTGTAGTAGAGAAGCTGGAAAAGGAAGTTGGCTTTTCCAAAGCCCTCGACGCAGTTGTGGGCATACCAGAGGTTCTTGTCAAAGAATCGGATTTCATCTGCCTCGAAGCGGTCCAGGGCATCGCCCATCTGGTCGGAAAGAAGAAGGATATCGCCGTTTTCAAAAAAGAGGATGTTTGAAAGAGGGATGCTGTCAAGGTTCCAAAAGAGGCGGTCGCCAGCTTCTTCCAAGGCATGTGATAGGTCTCGAAGAAGGTTCAGAGAGCGGGATCTGAGAGTTGTCGCAAGATGTGAGGCATCTACAGGAATGCCCTGAAACATGTCGGTTGGCATGAAAACAAGGCAGCAGCGGTCGCCTATCATCTGAAGGCTCTGCCATGGGATTTCGGTCAAAGCGGCGCTGTGATAGAGAAGGGCGCTGTGCTTGTTCGAAGGCGCATCAAAGCCTTTTAAGAGGCCTTCGCCCCTGGCAAGTGTGATGCACAGTCTGTTTTCATCGTAGAAAATCTCATGTCCTGTATCCATCATTTAGCGCCTCCTTCCAAAACATGCCACAGCAACTTTCTATATTATTACTAATGAAAACCAGGGCTTTCGGAAAGTCTTTTTTTATCACAGCTGCAATCTTTTTCACATCTTCGCCGCTTCCCGAGGCCAGAAGATAGCACACGGGAGCATTTTCAAAAAAGAGAGAAAGATAGGGGGCTGCAACCTCTAAACTATGCTCCTCCGAGCAGATGTCGTCTGAAAAACGGACATAGGGATGAAGGGAAGACGGTGTCTCTAAGGAAATTTCCCAGTCTGTTCCCTTAAGACTTCCGTCACAGGGGGCGTAGACCAAGGCAGGGTCTTCATAGGAGACAGGGCCTTTGTGAAGGGGGCCAAGCACGAACACACAAGAAGGCTTTAGTCCCTTGAGCGTGGAAAAGGCCTTATCAAGAGCATCCTTGCATTTTGTCCATGCTGCATGGGGAATCTCAATCACATGCGCTGGGGCATCCTGAACTAATGTCTCTTGAGAGGGTTTCAGAGCTTCAAAATAGGGAAGAAGGGCAGATTTTGCATCCTTGGGATACATGATGCCTTCGTTTGCAACTCTCATCGCTCCTCCTTGGGAAGAAGGCGGGCGATCCTCTGGGGCTCGGGCTTGATGGTAAGGTTCTTTTCCTGTGTGGGAAGAACAAGGCCTGTTTTTCCGTCCTTGGCACGTCTGAGGTATTTGACCTGGGTGTAATAAAGATCGACGCTCGAGCTATTTCTTGCTTTGGAGTATAAGACAGCGATGTTAGCAGCATCCAGAAGGACCTCCAAGGGGATTGTCTTGTCGCGTCTGAACTTGATAAAGACATAGCCTCCCGGAAAGTCTCTGGTATGAAGCCACATGTCGTTGCCTTTGACGTAGTGGCGCAGAAGCTCATCGTTTTCCTTTGCATTGCGCCCCGCAATAATCT
>JAGBRG010000263.1 GCA_017632495.1 Spirochaetales bacterium | reverse complement strand
ATGTGTGACAATCTGAAGAACCGGAGCAGACAGAACTGGTGTGTTCTGCATGATGATGAAGATCTTCATTGCACCGGTTTTTCTGACACGGTAGGGCTTTTGCGCATCCTCTTCGAATTTCTTAGGATCAAGATAGGAATCCAGGGCGACATCGGTCTCATGATGGCCGAAAATCTGCTCGACGTACTTTCTCTGCAACGCTCCTCCCATGGGGCGGCAGTTGACCTCGATCAGAACGGGGCCTTTGTCATCCACCATGTACTCGCCATGGATGGGACCGTATTTGATACCGATTGCATCAGCAACCTGAAGGGCATAGCGGACGAGTGAGGAGTGGCCGACCTCAAGACGAGGGACGCACATGCAGTTGTCGTATGCGTTGGTTCCGTTGTCAAGACGAATTTTGCTGTATCTCCAGATGGATGAGATTCTGTGTTTTCCGTTGCAGGATACGGTGTTGACGATGTATTCGGTTCCCTTTATCCGTTCCTGAATCATAACGGCGATATCCTCATCGTCTTTTCCGACCCTGTGGGAAAGACTCTGCCGAACGGCACTGAGCATCTCTTCTTTTCCGCTGCACAGGAAAACTCCCTGGGTCCCTGCTCCTCTCACACGCTTTACTACGACATCCTCCTGACCGAGTTCCCGGTAATATTCCAAGGCTTCCTTCTCGGTCGTGACCACTTTTCCGCGGATGTAACGAAGGCCGCTCTCCTTCAGGGCCTGATGCATGGAGTCCTTTTCCGTCATGGCTTTGATTCGATCTGCGCTGTTTCCGGTAAGACCCAGATCACTTGTGAGCCTTGTGGCAAGTTCAACTCCGAACTCACTTCCGGGAATGATCAGAACAGGGTCATAGGATTTTACGATCTGAAGAAGCTTGTCGTAATCAGGGGTCTCGGGGATGATCGTGAATCTGTTTCCCAGATGGGTTTTGACCTGATCTCTTATGGCCTTCCAAATATTCTTCTCTTCAGGAGAACCGGGGTAGGAGGCATCCAGAAGAATCGGTTCATAGCCTCTTGCCAGTACATCGTCTATGTAGTTGATGCCTGTCGAGAAATATTCACAGATAACGATGTTTCTCTTCATGTATTTTTCTCCTGATTTCTCTTGATCCTGATTCTGGTCTGGTTCATACCGACAATGTAAACGTATTCAACAGAGCTGGCAATCTTTTTGAGCATGAAGGCATTTGAACAGTTGCGCGTTGAAGCTGTCGATATGTCAAACGGCTTTCCCATGCTTCTGAAGTCCATGAGAACTTCCTCAGGATATATCTTCACAAGAATATCAAGCTCGTCGAGCGAGGTTTCTTTCTTCATGTTCATGGAATAGACACTCATTTCTTCGGCTGCGACAGCCACAAGGACGCTGAGAGTCTCATCAGACAGGTGTTTTTCACAGAAAGCCTGAAGACTCTGGCTGTTTTCAGCTATTGCCTGATTTTCCAGTTCAACGGATGCCTCATAAACCGGAATGTTGTCGGCTTCTTTCTCGATCAGCATTATTCCCTGGAACCTGCCAGGGTTCTTGCGGACTATGGAGAGATTTATGACGACAATAGATGCCAGCATAAGGATGGCAAGAATGGGGAATGTCAGCCAAAGGCCTGTGATGCCCATGAAGGAAGTCAGAATCAATGCTATGGGAATGATTCCTGCAAAGCCATCTATGATGCTGATTATCGTGGCATACATCTTTCTGTTGCTGACCTGGAAGTAGTACATGAACACAAGGATAAAGCCTCTGAACAGGAACATCATGGAGAAGATTCTGAGTCCCGATGCCATGGCATCTCTGTATGAGACATGCACATTGTAAAGCGCCATGACAAGGTCCGGACAAAGCTCCAGAAAGGCAACAATTACGATATTTGCAATGAACTGGACTTTCATAACCGTTTTGAGAAGCTCTCTGACAGAGCCAAAGTCACGCTGTCCCTGAAGCGAAGAGGCTATAGGCATCATTGCTCCAACAATTCCTGCAATGAAGATTGAGGCAATTGAGACTGCCTGCATACACAGCGAGAAGACAGAGGCTCCGATTATCCCGGCCAAAGACAGGGATATGCTGTTGCAGAAAGAGATTTTCACACAGTATCCGAACTGGCTCATGGCCGGAGCCATGCCGCGTGTGGACACAGAGCCGATGCCTTTGAAATCTTTCAATGAAACCGGCTTGAAAGGGAAACGGACCTTGCCGAACACCACAGCGAAAAGAACCATCAGAATTCCGACCAGATAACCTATGATTGTGGCAAGTGAAGCCCCTTTGAGACCTGTTCCGACATAGCGGATGAAGATGTAGTCGATAACAAGGTTCAAAACGTTGGTCACCACGTTCAGCGTCATTCCGAAACCCGGCTTTCCCATTGCGGACAGGAAGTAGATGATTACCTGAAGCGGTATTATCAGAATACCTGAAATCAGAACATATCTCATGTAGGGAATGAAAGCTATTATCAGTTCGTCATGAGGACAAAGAAAACGGCAGAGGGGATTAAGAAATGCGAGACCCAAAAGGCTGAAGAAAAGGCCAAGAGCAACCGATGACAGTAAAGTAATGCTCATTATCCGTCCGGCCTTTTCCATGTTCTGTTCTCCTGCATTTTTTCCGAAAAGCACAGAACCTCCTACACCGAGCATCGTGTAGATCATTGAGAAAACAAGCATCACAGGATAGCCTATGTTAATAAGTGTCATGGCATGTGTTCCAAGAACCCTTGAGACTACGATGCTGTCTACGAATTCACTGAGAGAAGAAGCGATTGTGCTCATGATTGTCGGAATCAGAAAAAGATAGAACTTGCGGTTGATTATTTTCCCATCGGTATTAATTGATGTCACTT
>JAGBRG010000262.1 GCA_017632495.1 Spirochaetales bacterium | reverse complement strand
TGAGCCGCTGTCAAACCTCGATGCAAAGCTCCGCGTCCAGATGAGAGCTGAGATTTCGGGTCTGCACCACAGACTCCAGGCCACAATGATCTACGTCACACATGACCAGGTCGAGGCACTTACAATGGCAGACAAGATCGTCGTCATGAAGCTCGGTGTCATCCAGCAGATCGGCGGACCTCTTGAGCTGTACAACAACCCGGACAACAAGTTCGTCGCAGGCTTCATCGGATCACCACCGATGAACTTCATGACATGCACTGTCATGGTTGAGGATGATGATGTATACATCCACGAAGGTGATTTCCGCATCAAGGTTACACCGGCTCAGGCAAAGCTTCTGAAGCCGTATGCCGGAAAGCAGGTCACATTCGGTATCCGTCCTGAGGATGTCACTTATGAGAAGAAGTCCAAAGACGGTGAGACCATCGACGGAACTGTCTCAGTTGTCGAGCCTCTCGGATCTGAGACCCATGTCTTCGTTGCAACATCAAAGAACCAGATCACCGGTAAGATTGACCCGAACGTCGTCGTCAAGGTCGGTGAGAAGATTTCTCTTGCTCCGAACATGGCAAAGGCAAAGTTCTTCGACATTCAGACAGAGCTTGCCATCCGCTAAGCGACATAGCTTAAAAAAACATCAGACGCCACGGCTTATAACCGTGGCGTCTTGTTGTCTATTTGCACTCAAATGTATATGATTCTGTCGTGTTTAGATTTATACTGCTGAATTTTTCATTTCAGGTCATCGTTGCGGTGATTGCACCCTATGTCCAGATTATTCTCAGGAACAAAGGGTATTCGCATTCCATGGTAGGCCTTGTTGTGGCCATAGGACAGCTGGGTTCAATCATCCTTCCGCTTCTTATTTCCGGTATCTCCGATAAAACAAGAAGAACCAAACTTCTTTTTCTGATTCTTGCCCTTATCTGTGCTGTTGTCTTTATTCCTACGGCGCTTTCACCTTCAGTGGCGGTAACCGCAATCTCACTTTTTGTAGTAAGCGGAATGTATCTTTCAATCAGTCCTCTGATCGACGGCTATCAGAACAGACTTTTAAACGGTGATGCGCAGAAATACGGAATAGCCAGGTCTGCCGGAACAATGGGTTATGTTCTGGCATTGGCTCTTTTCAGCCTGATCAGGTTTCCTAAAGAAACAGACAACAGCTCCATAGCACTGTGCCTTGCAATAGCCACTGCAGTCTTTATGACGGTGGTCCTGTTCATTCCTAAAGATCTTCCTCCTGAGAAGGATTCAAAGAAAAGAAAATCCATAAGCGGCCTTTTTTCAAAGCGCTTCTATCTGATGATGCTTGTAATAGGTCTTTCCCGTGTGGCCCATGCCATTCCGGACCGCCTTCTGTCTTCATACATGGTCGAGGTCTTAGGACTTGGAGGAAACTTCGCACTTTTCGTCTCTCTTGGAGCCCTGTCTGAATTTGTGATGATGAACATAGGAGGAATTCTTCTGGAAAAGAAGAAGACAACCCCGTACACGCTGATAGTTCTGGGATCTTTTGCCCTTGCCGTCAGACTTCTGGTTTATAGGTTCTTCCCAAGTGTTCTTGGCCTTGTGTGTGCACAGCTTCTGCATTCAATGACATTTGGTTCCTATCATATTGCAGCAACTCAATTCATAGCCCATGATGTACAGAAAGAGCATTATTCTGTGGCAATGAGCTTCTATTGGGCCATTGCTACGAACCTTCCGCAGATGTTCGGATCTCTTGCAGGCGGCGTTGTGATTGACAGATTCGGCTACAATATCCTGTTCTCAAGTTTCTCTTTGTTCCCGATTCTGGCGACTTTGCTGGCTCTGTTTTGCAGGGGAATTCTGAAATCCAAGACCACATATTGAACAACTTCGTGGAATTAAATGTTTAGTTGACTCTTTTTGGTTACTTTTTGACTTATTATTT
>JAGBRG010000261.1 GCA_017632495.1 Spirochaetales bacterium | reverse complement strand
TCTCAAGCTGTTTTGCGACGTCCTTTCTCAGACCGGTCTGGATGTATAGCTTGTTGTCAAACATATCGATGGTGCCGAATGGCCTGACTCTGGGCTGATCGCCCTCTGTTGTTGCCAGATAGTAAACCCCGGCTTTTTTCAAAAAATCATAAACTTCTTTCATCTTATCTTTACCTCGCTGTAATTATACATCTTTCCAATTATATCAGATTAAATATCTGGACTGCTTCCCCATCTTCTGCTGTCTGAGTTTTCCGCTGTCACAAAGAATCTTGAGACACAAAAAAGCCTTGGTGGAACCAACATTGAACTTATCCTGAACATCCTGACGTGTTATGGTTCCCTTCTCCTTTGCAAGTCTCAGAATTGAAGCTGCCAGTTCATCCCTAGGCACATTGTTCACAGCATACTGAGGCCGTGCTTCGGAAATCAGATTTCCGGAGTAATAATCATCAATTGTTTCATTACGGTTGAACAGAGTGACTTTGAATGCTCCACCTACAGCCTGGAATTTGGGACTACATGAGAATCCCTTATACGAATCCAGAATCTTTCTTACCCCGGTGCCGAATCCTTCCACAAGACCAAGGCGGAGGAAAACTGAAGCCAGATTTGGATTTCTCCAATCAGACATACCTAGAAATACTGCATCCAGAGTCAGTCCACTCACAAGACCTCCGAGGGTAAGGAACTCTATATGGTCGTTGTAAATATTGATGATTGTGCTTCCTGACGGAAGGTAATCTCTGTGAATGATGCAGTTTAAGAGTGTTTCCCTTATTGCCACCTCCGGATAATCCCTCTGATCGGTACGCAGCAGGCCTGTGAAAGTTGCCTTTATCTCATTTCTTCCATCGATATATTCATAGACCTCTTTCAACTGTTTGAGGACAGAACCTGAAAACTCCCTTCTGGCTCTGAAGATGGAACCGTCGTTTCCCTGAAATACTGCTACCTTTATGGTATGAGGACATTGGTCAGACAAAAGAAGCGCCAGATTATTGAAAAGATTATCATCTCCAAGCATCTTCAAGGTTCTCATCTGGGCCTGTCCGAAATTAATTGATCTGGACTTCAGCTCGTTTTTCAGAGAATTGAATGTGAGGTTCTGAATCTGACTACGGCTCTCCTCATAGGATTTGCCTGATGTCTCCATTATCATTTCTCTGATGCCCGCCTCATTCAAAGGAAAACAGGCGGAGCCTCTTCTGACATAGACACCGCTTGGTCTGAGTCCTTCCTTTTTCAGATAGTATGGTCGTTCGGTTCCTATGGAGACTGTAGCTTTAACAACAATCTTCCCTTCCATCTTAAGCGGCCTTATCTGAATGAAAGGCATCAGATCAGGGAGAATACTGTCATGAATAAGGTTTGTCAGCCGGCCCATAACATCATCTGGATTATCAACACCTATTACTGAGCCGTCATCTGCTATGCCGAAATAAAGGTTGCCTCCCTCTGTATTGGCAAAGGCAATCAATTCCTTTGCAGTGCTAGAAGGAAGTTCCCTGCTGTCTTTATCCAGCTCTTTGAACTCAACATTCACGCTTTCAATCATGCCTGCCTCCTTCTTTCACATCGTTCTCATTCATTCTAACGCGAAAGTAAGCGAAAGTAAAGCACAGACTAATCATTGCTGAGATTCTTTTCTTTCTCAAAGAACGCAGTCTTAAGCTGCTGGTATTCCTTCTCTGTGCAGACCTCACGGCATTTTGGTTCAAAAGACTTTGTGATTTTAAAGCATTCTCTCATGTTGTCGCAGGGATAATCCTGACATTCGGCACATGTACTGATTCCTCTGTCATTGCAGCATTTGACAACATGGAATCTGCACCAGTTTTCCGGTTTACAGCCTAAACATGAAATCTCTTCATTTGTCACCACGTGATCACGATAGCCGATTTTCATCCACAACTCTGCAGTATGGCGAAGTTCTTCATCGGTCTTTTCATACGGGTGAGCCACATACCTCGGGCAGGCGGCACAATCATTTCCACAAGCGGCTATTATCTTTTTCATCTGGATTGTCTCCGTTTCTTACTAGACTGTGTATTCAAGAACCTTATCCAAAAGGTCCTTCACCAAGCCACAGCTTGTGTAGGCTGCAAACTGCTGGAACTTATCGTCTTTTCTTTCATCTGCGAAATCACAGACGCTCTTTGCAATTATCACATGGGGCTTAGGGTTAACTGCATGGGTTGCTGCATAGGCTACGCCGTAGCCTTCCATCTCAACCCCTTCCGTTTCCTTGAAACCTGACATTACCTGCTTTTGCAGAACGGATTTATTTGCCACAACAGCAGTACCGCTGGCAAGAGGCCCGAAGTGTGTTAGATACTCATTCTTATCAGACTTGATGTATCTAAGAATTAAATCCAGGTAGTCACCTGTGATGTTTACGACAGTGGGTCGTGGGTTGAATCCAACTTCTCCGAAGACAATCTCCGCCTCATTTGGTGAGACGTATTTTCCATTGGAGAAGTTCCATACGGAACTGGCCAGAAGAACATCACCATATTCCTGATTGGAATAAGCGGTGATATCCCCTGTTCCCGCTGCAATACCCGGCATGATCACATATTCCGGAGCAAAGAGGCCGATCATCTTCATGGTCAGGGCGGCACTTGCCGTCATACCCATCTCATCCTGCTGTGAACTGATTACCCTGAGCTTTCTTCCGTCTCTCTGAACAAAAGCTTCCATATAGGCCTGGTCATCACCTTCAATGTGCAGATCCGTCCAGTCATACATCCGCATGACTGCCTCTTTCTCAGTTTCAGTGACATAGATAATTATCGCATATGACCTATAGCCCATCAAACAAGTCCTCTGTTTTAAATTTTAGTCCACAGATTTCAGAAAAGCAACAAACTCATGCTTCCTGTAAGTTTGACTTTTACTCTGATTGTATTAGAGAATAAAAACGGAGGGTTCGTGTGACAAGAAAAACCATATGTCTTATGGCTGCTGTGATGGCAATTATGCTATGCCTGTGCAGTTGTTCCACTACAAAACAAAACCTTGAAGACATAGTCACCATCTCATCGGGCCATTTTGCATGTACGTATGATGGTGTTAAGCACGATTTTATAGTGGACACTCCCGAAAACCCCGTAGGGTCTTCGCTTGTAATCATGCTTCCGGGCGCAGGAGGAACAGCTGAAAGCTTCAGACAGTCTACCCTCTTTCATGAAAAAGCCTGCCCAAACGGCTACACCGTGGTCTATGTCACAGGAGCTCCGGATCCCAAAGATTCATCATCAGCAACCTCATGGAACCATAACGGAAGAAAAGACAGTAACGATGATGTGGGCTTTCTGAAGACCCTTGCTTCATTCATCCAGGATAAATACCATACAGATCCAAATAGATGTTTTGCCGCAGGTTTCAGTAACGGAGCCTTCATGTGTCATCGTCTGGCTTTGGAGGCATCTGACACATTCTCTGCTGTGATTTCAGTAGCCGGGACAATATCGGATAATACATGGAACAGCAGACCAAAAGACTGCAAAGCAAGCCTGTTGCAGATTGCAGGAGAAAAGGATGATGTCATCCCAAAGCACAGTGACAACAGCGCAAGATACTCGGCCTTTCCTGCAATAGAAGAAGTAATTGATTATTACGCAAACGGCCTTGAGAGTACTGATGTCAGAAAAATCGGGAAAGATTCCACACTAACAGAATACGGTGACTTCTCAAGGCACGTCTGGTTTCTTTATGTCAAAGACGGGCGTCATTCCTGGTCAGCTGAAAGCGTGACAGGAATAGACACCAACGCCCTTATCATAGACTTTCTTTCTCAAATGAAATGATGTACTGCACATTAGCCTCATGCGCAAGGCCGGGGTCTTTCTCAAAGAACCGTCCGGAGATGCCTTCTTCCTTGAGAGTAAGGTCAAAGTGAGAAAGACCAATACCAAGATCAATTTTCTGAAGATCTCCGAGAGGACTGTCACCTAGGCTTTTTGCCTCATAGAAGTGAACAGTATCTTTACAGACAACAGCTCTCCAAGGCTGCTTATTAACAGCAGAAGGTGCCCATCTGAGCATCTCAAGAGCATCTGCAAAGACACCAGCCTTTTCCGCACTTAGGCCCTTACTGAAAGACTCATCAAAAAACAGCTTATCAAAATCGATTCGGGAATCGGCCTTGATGCCCTTTCGCATCAGAACTTCCCTTATGGAACGTTTGGGTGCAGGATAGCCTACCGGAGTTGCCAAAGGCATCACTTCGTTATCCTTCAGGTCCATAACCTTCTCAAAAGTGCTACGGTTTATCGATGAAGCCAGAAGAACGGTTCCGATTCCGAGAGATTTTGCATAAAGGCAGACGGTTTCAAAGCTGTATCCGTATCCCATTTCGAAGTTTTTTCCACGGGCAGTCTTGGCTGCGATATAATCCTCAGCTCCGATTACTACCGGGCTTGTAAGACCATGTTCGTTTACATTCAGAAGCTTGAATTCAACCGGAACATCGAACGGATTTCTGACTGTCTGCATGCACTTAAGCAGTGCTTCTCTATCCTTATCACTGATTCTGCGTCCATCAAAAGTTCTGACGCTTTTTCTATCTTTAATTGATTCTTTTACTTTAAAGTTCACTTTTTCTCCCCTTCTTTAAACTGATACTTTTTAAGATCCACCCTGCCGTCAACAACCTCAACGCCTTCAGACTCAAGAAGCTTTGCCTGAGCCCCGGCTCCGCCGAAGGCAAACTCTCCTGAAAGCTCGCCTTTGGAATTCACGACCCTGAAACAGTGAATCGTATCCGGATCAGGATTATTGTGCAGGGCGTTTCCCACAGCCCTGGCCATCTTTCTGTCACCGGCCATCTCTGCCACCTGAGCATAGGTTGCCACATGACCGTAGGGTATCTTCCTTACGGCCTCGTAAATTCGCTTTGACGGGTTGTCAGCTATGAGCCTGTAGCTATCACGGATCATCATCTTGATGTGTTTTTCAGGAATGCTTCCGTCAAGGATTATGGTATTCCAATGCTCTTTGTTCTGATGATAGCCAGGGATAACCGAGCTGTAGGCGTCTCTCCAGAACCAGGCCTTGTCAGGCTCCACCTTCACATTGAGATTGATGAAACCACCCCTTTCATATGTCCAGAGAAAGGCTCTGCCGTTTCCTCTAAAGCGCACAAGCTGCCAGTTATTGTCGTGAAACGGTGCATCGAGATAAGTATCCTCAAAGGATAATCCGTATTTCAGAGCCTGCTCTCTTGTTTTCATAATCAGATGATGCTTTTTGCAAATGCGGCGATAGCTTCCATATCCTTCTCATCAGGCTTTCCCTTGTGGATGCCTTTAAACTCGCCCTTGCAATGGAATTCACGGCTGTCTACCGGAATGCCGACCTTCTTGGCCTCGGCGCTGACTTTCTTGATGGTGGAATTCATCATGGCTGCCGAACCGAAGTTGACGATTTTTGCAACCTTGTCCTTATCAAGGTTTTTGATAAACTCACGTACCTCAGGATCGATGGTGAATGCATAATACGAATTTCCCAGAAACAGGATGTCTGTTTTCTCAGTCACAGGAACACTGATAGGAAGGGCCTCTACCCCTACTGCCTTTGCAAGCGCCTCTGCAAGACGCTTTGTGTTTCCTGTCTTTGTGTAATACCTAACTGCAACTTTCATAGTTTTCTCCCCTATGGCTCACAAGTCATATACCATAATGTACTCATCGTCTTAATCATCGGCAACCAGAAAGCTCAAATACATTCCTCAAAGACCACAGCCTCATACGGAGAAAGTTTTCCCTTAGTGCTCATACCATCGGATCCGGCAATCTGAACGGCATTTTTCACAAGGTTCTCATCGTAGAAAGCAGTCTGTGAAGACAGATTAATTAGAATTGTAGCCTTTTTCTCTTTGTTTTCCCTTCTGATGGCAAAAATCTGTTCATCATACGGCATGATATCTACATAATCTCCGTCTATGAGCTCAGAATGTTCTTTTCTAAGCTTTGCAAGAGCGATATACCAGTTCAGAACCGACTCAGGGTCGTTTTTCTCTGCTTCCGCATTAAAGGTTTTGTAATCATCATGGATGGGCATCCATGGCTTTGAAGATGAAAAACCTGCGTTCTTGGTGCCGTTCCACTGCATTGGAGTTCGGGCGCTGTCTCTGGAAAAACGATGGACACCTTCTAAGGCTTCTTCCTTGCTGTAGCCCTCGCTTATGGCAAACTCATAATGGCTTTTTGAGTAGCAATCGTCATAGTCATCAATAGAAGGCCAGGCTACGTTCACAAAGCCCAGTTCTTCCCCCTGCATGACAAAAGGCGTTCCGCGCATAGTCAGAAGCAAAGCAGCTAGGGCCTTGGCACCCTGAACACGAGGTGCACCGTCTGGAAGAAAGTGGCTTACAGAACGTGCGATATCGTGGTTTTCAAGGTACATCGGGTACCAGCCATTTGAAAGTTTTTCTATCTGTTTCTGGCTTTGTGAAAACAGACTCTTCCACTGAGGAAGCGTCCAAGATCGTCTTCTGCTCCAGTTCTTTTCATCAGGAAGGTCTATCTGGGTATGGCTGAACTCAAAAACCATGTCAAAGACTCCGTCTTTTCCTACCCACTGAGGAAGCTCTGCTGCGGTTACCCCGTTTGCTTCCCCTACGGTGAACATATCACGGCCTGAAATGACTTTGGTTTTAAACTCATTGAGGTAATCCAGAATTCCATCCTGTTTCACCGTCATGTTATGAATCGCCACCATGTCGTCTTGTGCATCAGGCTTTCCGTCTTTGAACACTTCAGGCTTTCTGATGTATAAAACAGCATCCATCCTAAATCCGCCTACTCCCTTGTCTGCCCAGAAATTAGCTACATCAATCACAGCCTGACGGACCTTGGGATTCTTCCAGTTAAGATCAGGCTGTTCTTTCAAGAAAGTGTGAAGATAATACTGGCCTCGCTTTTCATCATACGTCCAGGCAGAGCCTCCGAAGATGCTTCGCCAATTGGTCGGCTTATCCGTCCAGATGTACCAGTCGCTCTTATCGTTGTCCCTGCTCTGACGGGATTCCTTGAACCATGCGTTCTCACATGATGTATGGTTGAAGACAAGGTCCATCACAATACGGATGTCCCTCTTTTTGGCCTCTGCAATTAATTCATCCATGTCAGCCATGGTTCCGTAGGCAGGGTCTATGTTGTAATAGTCTGCAACATCATAACCGTTATCTGCCTGAGGCGAGACATAGCACGGAGTAAGCCAGAGGGCACCGACTCCCAGTTTTTTCAGATAATCAAGTTCAGATGTGATTCCTTTAAGATCCCCGATTCCATCCCCGTTTGAATCCTTGAAGCTTTTTACATAAATCTCATAAGCGATGGTCTTCTGCCACCAGTGCAACTTATTATCAGGCAAAACAAACTCCTTTTCGGTTCAAGCTTGGCTACCACTGGAAATATAACATAAATGAAGTATAATGCTATCATATAATGGGAGAAATCCGATGAAGTTGCTCAATAAAATACGTTCCGACATGTCTGTATACCTCACGGTGGGAATCATACTCCTTCTTGTTTTTTTCAGTATTATTGTCAGCATAATCGGAACTCAGGTCTTCATCGGAGCCTTCAAGAAAGAATACTCCACGGTTACGTACCACATGGCTGATTCAGCGGCGGCTTTTGTTAACGGAGACCACATAGATGAGTATCTTGCAGGCAGGGAGCAAGAGGAATACTCAAAGACAAAGAAAGTCCTTGATTCATTGTGCAAAAACTTGAACGTCAGCCTGATTTATGTCATCCAGGTTGACCAGACAGACTACGGCCACTTTAAGGCGGTTTTTGATTCCATTAACAACGAAGTGGACAATTCCCAATACCTTGAATGGGATCTGGGACAGGAAAGAGATACCACAAACAATGAATACAAGGATAAGTACCACAGAATCTATGAGCATGGAGCTAAATACGAGACAGTATTTCGCTTCAAAACAAATGACGGTTCTCATCCGCACATCACCACGATTGTTCCGATTTTGGATTCTAACCTTTATGTTGTAGGTCTGCTCTGTGTTCAGAGACCTATCAGAGAATTCGCAGAGGCCACGTTGCCCTTCATCCTTCTGATTTTCGCAGGTGCTCTGCTTTTGGTCATTCCTTCCTCTATTCTGGCCGGAAACCTTCTGAGAAAGTTCGTCATTCGCCCGATCAACAAAGTTTCCGAAGAGGCCTCGAGATTTGCAAAAGAGCACAAGATTGAAAAACCGCTTGGGGAAATCGGACGATTTCGGACGATTCAGAATCTTTCAAAGTCTATCGATGCCATGGAATCCGATATGGTCAGCTATGTCCAGAATCTGACGGCTGTCACAGCAGAAAAAGAGAAAATCAATGCCTCATTGGTTATTGCGGCAACAATCCAGCAGGATGCCCTGCCTAAGATTTTCCCGGCATTCCCGGACCGTAAGGAATTTGACATCCATGCCTCTATGGACCCTGCCAAGCAAGTCGGCGGAGACTTCTACAACTATTTCCTTGTTGACGATGACCATCTTGCCCTGATTATCGCAGATGTTTCCGACAAAGGAATTCCTGCCGCCCTGTTCATGGAAACCGCCAATACCCTCATGTGTGACAACATCATGATGGGCGGCTCCCCTGCCGAGATCGTCACCAGGGTGAACGAGCGTATCTGCGAGCGCAACAGTGCCAATATGTTCGTAACACTGTGGCTCGGAATCCTTGAAATCTCCACAGGAAAGATTGTCTGCGTCAACGCAGGTCATGAAGATCCTGTCATCTACAGAAAGGGCAAGGAATTTGAGATTGTAAAGGAAAAACATGGACTCTTTGTCGGTGGATTCGATGGTACCAAATACAAAGAGCATACCAATCAGCTCCACAAGGGAGACATTCTTTTCCTCTATACTGACGGACTTCCCGAGGCTTCAAACAAAAAGAATCAGATGTTCGGTTTTGAGCGCATGACGGAAACACTTAACAAGTACAAGGACGAAACTGCTCAGGGCATTGTCGATGGAGTGAGAAAGGATGTCGGAGCCTTTGTCGGAGACGCTCCTCAGTTCGATGATCTGACCACACTGTGCGTCAGATACAACGGACCCGAAAAAACTACTTCTCAAAAAGCTTAAGAAGCTTCATCTTCCTCTTTCCGGCCTTTCCGCTGTACGGATGCTCTCTCAAAGAAAGATTGAAAACTGTCCTTCCCTTCAAGACCGATGTAGGATGCGTAAACTCCCTGAAGCCCCACTCTCCGTGATAGGCTCCCATTCCCGAGTGTCCTGTTCCGTTGAAAGGAACACCCTTGACCATCATGTGGATGCAGACTTCGTTGATACATCCTCCTCCGTACTGCTGGGTGGACATGACCTTGTTGGCCCATTTCATATCGGATGTGAACACATAAAGTGAAAGAGGATGCTCTCTGTCTGCGATTGTCTCCATGACAGATTCAATTTCAGAATCATCAAAAGGAACCACAGGAAGAAGCGGACAGAAGAGCTCGTGCATGACAATGTCCTCATCAAAACCCACTGGATAGATGATAGTGGGAGAAAAACGAAGGTTTTCCTTGTTTCCTGTTCCTCCGAAAAGGATTCTGTCATGATAATCAGAGCAAAGGCGCTCACATTTTTCAAATACAGATAAACCTATAAGCTTCGAATACTCGGGATTCTCCTCTGGCTTTTCACCTATCTGACGGATAAACTCCTGTTTAAGGTATTCTAGAAACTCGTCTGCAACCTCACGGGCAACCGCTATCTGGTTGATGTTGATACAGATCTGGCCAGCATTACAGAGCTTGAAGAAAGCGATCTTTCTTGCTGCATCTTTAAGCTTTGCATCCTTTCTTATCACGCACCAGTTTCCGGTCTCCCCTCCCAGCTCCAGTGCAACTGAAGTGAGATTATGAGATGCCTGCTCAAGGACATGTTTTGCAACTGATGGAGATCCCGTGTAGAAGATCTTGTCAAACCTCTGGGCAAGACAAAGATCTGCCACATCATGGCCTCCGTCTATGACTGTCACATACTTTTCAGGATAGATATCACAAATGAGCTTCTGAAGGGCTTTTGTGCTTTCAGCTGACTTGGAGCTTGTCTTAATAACAGCGGTGTTACCGCCTGCGATGCTTGCGGCAAGAACACCCAATGTAAGAAGAATCGGGAAATTGAACGGACTTATAATCAGAGAAACCCCATAAGGCATCTTATAGACCTTGGTTTTTGTACTTGGAAAACATAAAAGGCCGCTGTAGTGCCTTTCAGGCCTTGCCCACTTTCTTAGGCCCTTTATTATCTCGTTCACCTCAACAATCACAGGTCCTATGTCGCATAGGTAGGCTTCGAAAGAACTCTTTCCAAGATCCTTATACAGGGCATCCTGGAGCATGTCCTTGTTATCAAGAACGGCTTTTTTCAGCTTTTTAAGCTGCTCGATTCTCCAGCCGATATCCAAAGTCTCTCCGCTACGGAAAAACTCCCTCTGGCTCTTAATGATGCTTTGAATTCTTTCTTTTGTATAACCCATGGCTCAAAGTCCTCTCAGAAGGTAAAGACCGTGAAGTTCATTCCAAGGATGTACTGGTATTCACAAGTCTTACAGAGCTTCTTCAAAAGCGTGTAGTTGTCTACCATCATTTCCTTTTTTTCCACGTTTTTGTCCAAAGCAATACAGCGTCCGTCATCCATCATGGTAAAGACAGCTCCCTTTTCCCTGAAATGAACCATCAGCTGTATAAGAACCTCTTTTTTGTTCTGGGAATTGACGGCATATGCCACCATTTCCTCCACACACAAGGCCACTCTCCAAGCGGTTCTTTCATCAAATCCGTTTTCAGAAGCGTAGTTTCTGATTTCTCTTGAAGCTTCCACTGCATCCTTGGGATCAACTGAAAGATAAAGCGTACGGGTATCTTCCATGGCTTTCTTGACATCTTTTTTAACCCAGTGCCTGTATCGCAGGAAACTGAAAACCGCAATCAGAAAATTTGTGACTGTATAGGAGAACCAAATCCAAGGGGCTGAAAGGAATTTTGAGAAAGCATAAGCCAGAACCGGAAGAAGTGCATTTCCTGCTATGACCGTTGCCGTAGCGACCTTGGTGTCTCCTCTTGTGGATAGATAGAGCCTGAAAATAGTACATACGCCAATGAAGACAAATGAGGTCGCCCTAATTCTCAGAGAGGCAATTCCACCTTTCGGAATGGAAGAAACTCCCTGAATGGAGTACATCAAAGATGGGGAAAGCTCTACGAATAACGTGATAATAAGTGTAAGACCAAAGACAATCTTAAGACCCTGAATCATGAGAAGATTCAGACCTGCCTTGTCATGGGAACCGCATTTGATTCCCAGAAGCGATCTCATTGAGCTTTGTACACCCAGTATGAACATCGATGCGATGTTGGCAGCAAATACACAGGCTCCTTTGATGACTCCTCCGCCCTCACCGAACATGCTTAAAATGACTATCATCAGAAAATAGTCCTGAAAAGCAGCCATGGCCTGCTGTGTGGCTTCAGGTATTCCGCTTTCAAGGATGTTCTTGATATCACTTGAGCGGATTTTGGCTCCGTTGAATTTGTAGATATCGGTTTTTTTGGCAAGATAGATTACGGTGATTGAACATCTGACAAGATTGGCTCCGGCCGTTCCGAAACCGGCTCCGGCTATTCCCATCTTAAGCGGTACAATGAACAGAAGATCCAAGGCAAGGTTAGTCACACCCTCAATGACAGTGAGCCACATCAGAACCTTCATTTTCCCTATGACCTGAAGCTGGTATGAACCTACGGTGGAAATAATGCCGATCGGCATGGCAACCATCATTCCTACCGCATACTGCCATGTGAGCTTATGCATCTCTTCAGACAGATGGTAAGACCTGATAAGAATGGTGAAAAACGGAATCTGTACCACGGCAACAAAGACGGAGGCCGTGATTATCAAAAAAAGCATGGCATGCTTGAAATGGTCAAGATTATGTGTCTCGTTTTTTCCTATGCTCTTTGACAGACATAACGCGGAACCGGATGCGACAATTGAGGAAATCACACCGACAAAGTTAATTGCAGGAAGAAGGATGTTGACGGAAGCCAGTGCCTCTGAACTGATAAAATTACCTACGACAATGCTGTTTACAGACAACAGAAGCAACGTTGAGAGATTTGTGAATATCATTATGGGAAGATATTCCAACAGTTTTTCGGCAGTAAGAGTTCCCTTGATTCTGAAATTATCAACTACAGCAGTTTCCATTCCCTTCACTCCTGACTTTTCTTACAGCATCACAGGCAAGCTGTCTGATACTCTGTCTTTCTATCTGCTCAACAACGATTTTATACCTCTGAGTGTCAACCGCGCAATATTCGAGTATCTCAAGACGAAGTTTTGTGAAGTTCTTTATTCTGGTAAGGCTTTCACTGTATGACCGCTTTCTCTGGGAATGGGAATCGCCGTGGATTCTGTAGTAATGAAGAATGCCTTCCACATAGCCGCACTCTGTCCTGCTTGCCACGGGAAGAAGAAGCTGAAGGTTCTGGCCCTCCGCGGAGACGGGAATCTTTTTATCCGGATAACATGAAAAAAGCATCTTTGTGCGGACCATGTAGCATCCGGCGAAGCAGTATGTCCTATCCAGAAGAAGATCGTCAAAGATATTTTTTTTCACCTTGTCACTGTTTGAGGCATACTCCCCCATTTCCTTGAGGCTTGAAGCATCCACACGAAGCCCGTTGCTTCTCACCATAGACACATCCGGATTCTCCATGAGGTACTTCACCCTGGCTTCGATACTCTGCTTTTCCAAAAGATCATCCGCATCACACCATGTGAAATACTCCCCCTCTACCAGACTCAGAGCCCTGTTCATGGCCGCAGCCTGACCGGCATGCGGGATACTTATGAAGATGAAAGAAGAAAACCTTTTCTCAAGGCGGTCTTTGTAGCTTCGGATGCAATCTGCACTGCCGTCCGTAGATTCGTCATCCACCAGAATCAGCTGGATATTCTCATAGCTTTGGTCTATCAGGCTGTCCAGATACGAACTAAGATAAGGCATTGCATTGTAAACTGGTGTGGCAATGGAAACCAAAGGCTGCATCTCGTCTCCGATTTAAGGCTTTTTTTTCAACGCATATCATGCTACTGTATACCATAATGTCATGGCAACATGTAATAGGAAAAAGGAAGGAAAGCAATTATGAAAATAGGAATTCTTACATTTCATGAGGCAAGTAACTTCGGAGCTCTGCTTCAGTCTTATGCCCTTCAGCAGGCCCTTACAAAGCTCGGTGCAGAGCCTCAGTTCGTAAATATCAGACGCAAGGCCCAAGGCCAGGCTCCGGTTGTTTCTCCGTTTGCAAAAAGAATTCAGGATATGAAGGAAAAGAGAGATTCTCTTTTTAAGACATTCCAGGAAAAGTATCTGAAGCAATCCCCTCTTTTTGAGATGAATGATGACATTGACTCTTCTTTTGATGCCTTCATCGCAGGAAGCGACCAGGTATGGAACCTCTCCATTCCCGAAGTTGATGCTAGGTACTTTCTTCCGTTTGCAAAGCCTGAAAAACGTTTCAGCTATGCCGCAAGTTTCGGCTCTTCATCTGTTCCCGAGTCACAAAGGGAATGGATTTCAAAGCAGCTTTCCCTTTTCAAGGAAATCACGGTTCGCGAGGAAAACGGAAAGGCCCTGGTCAAAGATCTTACCGGAAAGGATGCCAAAGTCTGCGTGGATCCCGTGTTCCTTTTGGACAGAGACCAGTGGAAGGCCATAGCGGATGCAGACAAAGAAGTATCGGAACAGTCCTATCTTCTTTTATTCCTTCTTCAGTATGACCCGGCCTTTGTCCAGATGGCCCAGCAGGCTGCAAAAGATAAAAATCTGGCTCTGAAGGTTGTCACAGCAGGCTTCATGCCTCAGCTTGGCTTTGATGCCTGGACAAACACTTCGGTCAACAGATGGGTCTCACTCATTTCAAATGCAGACCATGTTTACAGCGATTCTTTCCATGCAATGGCCTTCTCTCTGATGTTCGGAAGAAAGCTCAACAGAAAGCCTTTGGGAGGAGATCTTGCAAAGCGTAACGGCAGAACCGAGGAGCTTCTGGCTCTGATGGGTCTTGAAACAGATTCGTCAAAGACAATCCAGGCCGATGGCGATAATGTAATGGAAAAGCTTTCTCAGAGAAGAGCCTCGTCGTTCGATTATCTTAAAGGAATCGTAAATAATGCCAATTGATGTAAGTAATAAAGCAAAATGCTTCGGCTGCGGAGCCTGTAGCCACATTTGCCCGCAAGGTGCCATAAAGATGGTCTCTGATCCGGAAGGTTTTCAGTATCCGCAGATAGACGCCACACTCTGCACTCAGTGCGAGATGTGCGTTTCCTCATGTCCTGCCTACGAAAGCCCAAGCGGTGAAAAAGGTGATGCTTTTGCCCTCAGATGCAATGACAGCGACCTTCTTTATCAGAGCACCTCTGGCGGAGCTTTCTCTCTTTTGAGCCGGAAGATTCTTGATGAGGGCGGTCTTGTCTTCGGAGCTGCTTTTGACGACTCTTTCACTGTGGTTCACAAGGGCTCAGAAGATATTTCTGCTATGCGTAAGTCAAAATATGTTCAAAGCGACATGGCAAAAACATATTCAGAAGTAAAAGAAGCCCTGAATCAGAACAAAAAGGTTCTATTTTCAGGAACTCCGTGTCAGTGCCATGCTCTTCTGAAGACTGTGACAGAACACAGAGAGAACCTTGTTACGGTCTCTGTCGTCTGCCGCGGAGTTTCATCTCCGGGTCTTTGGAAACAGTATGTGTCCTTTCTTGAAAAGGACGGAAAGCTCAAAGCATTTTGTTTCAGAGACAAGAGAGCCAATAACAGCGGCCATACTGTAAGCTACAGTACGGACAAGGGAGAGACTGCTGTCACAATGGAC
>JAGBRG010000260.1 GCA_017632495.1 Spirochaetales bacterium | reverse complement strand
TATATATTATCATATATTAAGCTATTATTAAAGAGAAAAGTCTGCGTTGTTCTACAATCTTACATTTCTGCCAAGTGGTCGCAGAAGGCGTCGAATGCAGGGTCCTCGATCTGAAGATCGGGGTGGTCAAGGATGAAGCGGACTGCGCGGAGGGTGCCGTCTTTGTGGCTGATTTCGGCCTTGAAGGTGGGGACCACGGACTTGAGTTTGGAGTTGTCAAACACGACGCTGTTGGCCTTGTCACCGAGAAGGTTGCCCTCCATGTCATTGTAGCCGTATTTGGCGCCCTCGCGGATGATGGTGTCGGAAGCCACATGCTTGAGAATCGGTTTGATACTGCGTCCAAGGATGGTGGACAGGGCTTCGGCAATGTCGGTGTAGATCTGATTCCAGGGAATAGATTCGTCGGATGTGATGTGAAAGGCCTGACCAAGAGCCTGCTTTTTGCCGAAAAGACCCACGAATGCCTTTGCAAAGTCGCGGCTGTCTGTCATGGTCCAAAGTGAGGTTCCGTCTCCATGGACAATGACAGGCTTTCCGTCAATCATTCGCTTTAGGACCTGCCAGCTGCCGTTGGCACCATGCAGACCGACGGGTACGGAGCGCTCACAGTAGGTGTGGCTTGGCCTGACGATTGTGACCGGGAAGCCCTCAAGTTCATATTTGTCCATCAGGTATTTTTCGATTTCAGCCTTCTTTCTGGAATACTCCCAGAACGGGTTGATAAGCGGAGTGTCCTCGGTAATCAGCCAGTTCTTCGGCGGCTTCTCGTATGCGGAGGCTGAGCTTATGAAGATGAACTGGCCGACCTTGCCTTTAAGAACGTCATGGGCAACAGCCACCTGTTTGACATCGAAGCCGATAAAATATGCGGCAACATCAAAGTCCTTGCCTTCGACCGCCTTTGAAAAAGAATCTTTGTCATAGGCATCTGCCACAAGCTGCTTTACACCTTCGGGCAGGCTTGAAGACCTGTTTCCTCTGTTCAGAACCCAGATCTGGTCTGTGCCGCGTTTTGCAAGCAGGGCTGTGATTGCCGTACTGATTGTTCCTGTACCACCGATCATGAGAATCTTCATATCTCCCCTCCTATGTTGATTATTGCATAACTTATGGCCTTGGCAAGGCCGTCGCTGTTAACATCGTCAGTAATATAGTCTGCATTCTCCTTCAGTTCCCTGCAGGAGTTGCCCATGGCTATTCCCAGCCTGCAGACCTGGATCATATCCAGATCGTTTTCTCCATCTCCGATACCCACGGTGCTTTCAAGACCTTCTCCAAGATAAGACATAAGGCGTTTGATTCCGCTTGCCTTTGTCATACCGGCCAGCATCAGTTCTGCGGCGTTGCGCTCGGGAAGACCTGTGGTGTTGTTTACACTGGAAAAAGGACCTTCCAAAGCTTTTCTGGCTTCGAGAATCTTTCCTTCTTCGGACATGATATAGAACTTGGTCATGGGCTCATCATCAGGATAGCTTTCCACTATCTTGAGGTTTCTGAGCTTTACGGCGCTGTTGGCCTTCCGGGACAAATCGTAGTAATAGTCCAGGGCTTTTTCTGTTACGAAAGTGTTCGCACTGCCCTGAATCAGCCACAGAAGATTGTACTTTTTTGCAACATCCATAAAGATTCTGCGCTGTTTTTCGTCGGCCTGAGCCTTGAAGACCTGCCTGTCACCGAAAAGAATATCGGCTCCTGCCGAGTACACTCCTCCGTCGAAAGGAAGATTTAAAAGCTCATCCGTGACCTCAAACGGAGCTCTGCCAGTACTGAGAAAAAGCCTGTGGCCTTTGGACTTGGCATCCAAAATCGCCTTGGCAGCGCTTTCCGGGATGCTCTTTTCAAACGGCAGCAGTGTTCCATCTATATCAAAGAAGAAGTTCAACTTCATGGGGTAAGTATATTATATTTCGGCCTTTTATTCTTTATCTGACGAAGATTATTCGTTATATTTAAGGCATGGATAAATATGACTTTTCAGTTGATTCTCTCGGTGAGGCTAAGATTCCTTCTCCGATTCAGATGAGTGACATCAACGGTGACGGATTCGCCGATTATGTCTCCGATGACGACAGAATTCTCTACTGCATTGATACAATGATAGACAAAAGCGGGAAACGGGTTCCAAAGAGCCCTGAGTCCGTCGAGCTTGCAGGTCCGAGAAAAACCATCTATTTCAACCCTGCTCATGTTCATGCGGCAATCTGCACATGCGGAGGAATCTGCCCGGGTCTGAACAACGTCATAAGGGCAATTGTCAGATGCCTGTGGTTCAGATACAACGTCCGCAGAATCAGCGGTATCAGATATGGTTACCAGGGACTTCTTCCGACTTCCCAGGAATCTCCGATTGAGCTCAATCCTGACATTGTCGATGACATCCAGGAAAAAGGCGGAACAATTCTCGGTAGTGCCAGAGGCGGCGGAGAGAGAACCGGCGACATTGTCGATACTCTTGAGAGAATGAACGTCAACATCCTGTTCACAATCGGAGGCGACGGCACACAGAAAGGCGCCGCTGCAATTGCCGAAGAAATCAAAAACCGCGGCCTGAAGATCTCAGTCGTCGGCGTTCCCAAAACAATTGACAACGACCTTGCCTTCATCCAGACATCATTCGGATTCGACACCGCTGTCTCAATGGCCGTCCCTGTTGTCAGATGCGCCCACATCGAGGCCAAAAACGCCATCAACGGCGTAGGTCTTGTCAAAGTCATGGGACGTGAAAGCGGATTCATCGCCGCCCACACTTCACTCGCCCAGAGCGACGTCAACTTCTGCCTGATCCCCGAAAGCCCATTCGACCTCTACGGCGAAAAGGGCCTTCTCCCACTTCTCAAAAGGCGTCTTACCGACCGCGGTCACGCCGTCATTCTTGTGGCCGAGGGCGCCGGACAGGACCTTCTTCCAAAGACAAACAAGGCCGATGCCTCCGGAAACGTCAGATTCAACGACATAGGAATCTTCCTCAAGGACGAGATCACAAAGTACTTCAAGGCCGAGAAGATGGAAGTCAACGTCAAATACAT
>JAGBRG010000259.1 GCA_017632495.1 Spirochaetales bacterium | reverse complement strand
GTCGCTGACATGGTATTCTTCAGGAGCAGACATGGACCACAGCTGAAGGAACATGAAGGTGTAGTTCCATACCCCGTCGCCTTTGATGATAAAGCCGTTATCCTTCAAGTGTCCGTGGGTGATGATTCTGTTAATGTACTCGTCGGAAATTTTAAGACCGCCGCTTATTGCCACGTTTCCGTCTATGATGCAGACCTTGCGGTGGTCGCGGTAGTTGAGCTTGGGATTCAGTCTTGGGCGAACAGGGTTGAACGGAACGGCACGGATGCCGTAACTTCTGAGCTCTTTATAATACTTTTTGGGAATTGAAGTTATGCTTCCCATATCATCATACATGAGAAAGATTTCCACACCCTGTGAGACTTTGCGCTTGAGAATTTCCAGTATGGTGTCCCAGAATACTCCTTTTGCGTAGATGAAGTACTCCATCATTATGAACTTCTCCGCCTTCTCAAGTTCCTCTACCATGTGCGGAAAGCAAAGATCTCCCAGCGGATAATACTGTGTGGTGGTGTTTTCAAAGATCTTGCTGTCTGTCAGAGTGCTTACATATCTTGAAAGCTTTGCATGATCGGGGGAAAGAACCTTTTCGGGGTCCAGAGCCTTTGGAAAGACGTCTATCATATGAGATGTCCTGAGCTCATGGTATTTTTTCATGCGCTTTTCCTGCGCAATGCCCTTTTTCTTGTTTCCGAAAATCAGATACATGCTGCATCCGAAAATCGGGACCACAAGAATCAGCAGTATCCAGGACATGCGGTATTCAGGAACATCATCACGCGAGAAGATTAAAAGCGATACAAGAACTCCCAAAGCTGTGCTGAAAAGAGCAAGACCGAAGCGCGACTCAACATATTTCAACGTCAGCGCAACCATGCCGATCTGGAGGAAGATAAAGACGAAGGTCCAGAAGAACCTTCCTGTTATGAGCTTTAAGATCCGTCTCATTTATCCTCGTCGGTAAGGTCGGTGTTGGGAACGCGGTCGTCATCGTCGTCGACGGATGTATTCGGAGAGCTTTCGTCCTCAGGGGTCTCGACAACTCCAATGGATGCTGCATAGGCAACATCATCGTCATCAAGGTCCGTGTTGGGCTCTCTGTCATCGTCATCAACATCGGTGTTCAGAGTCTCCTCGGAAGTGGCCTTTGAGACAGCCTTTTTCTCCTTGGGAGAAATAACATCAGCGCCATCGGCATCAAATTCCACAGCCTTGTCAAAGCCCTCGAAAGTCCTGCCGCAGGAGACATCATCAACGCTATCGTCCATGGCCTTGGCAAAAGCCTGTCTGGTTGCAGGGTTCTCGAGCCCCAAAAGAAGATGGGAGATGTAGTCCTTGCTGAGCATGCAGGTCTTTGAGAATGTCTTGGAGAGGCTCCAGCCCAGGCGGTCAACGGCCTCCTCAATATCGCCGTAGTGGATGCTGACCTGTGCGCCGTGAAGATATGCCTCGGGGAACTTGGCGCTACGGTCATTGATCAGCTCGTCATAGAGTTCCTTGGCCTTCTGCCAATGGCCCACGCGGATATCGTACCATCCGCGGTTATCCATAAGACCGTTGTTTTCGGTGTTGTTTCTGCGTCCGTCGGATATGGCCTTCTTGGCGGCCTTGAGGTTTCCGGTTTCAAGGTAGTAGGTTTCCATGTTGATGGAAAGGTTGTCGTCTCTGATTCCGCTCTCGCTCAAATCCTCCAGCGTCTTTATGGCCTTGTCCTTTTCTCCCAGGCGCCAGTATCCCATGGAGCAGATTATCGCTGCCTTGGGAGCAAACGGACCGGCTTTTGGGCTGGCCATCACGGATTCAAGAATCTGGACTCCGCGCTCTGCATCTCCGCGCTGGACGTAAAGAGACCCGATCTGAACCTTTCTGTCAAAATCGACTCCGGCCTTCAGGGCCTTCTCGAAATTGGACCAGATTTTCTGTTCGTTGTCCTTCCTGTATGCCACGGCAGCCCTGTAGAAGTACAGATAGCCGCGTCTGATGAAAAGGAATATCAGCAAAAGCGCAACATCGGCTGCAATCTTGATTCTGAAATCTATTTTCAGGAATGTGACACCGACCATCGCGGCTATGAAACATAGTACGATAATTGCTCCCTTGTTGAACTTTGTCTGCTGAACGTTAGGCATCTTCGACCCCCTCGGCGATTGAGAATTCGCATCCGCAATATCCCTGTCTGTAAAGGCCCATTTCCTTGGCCATCTGACAGCTTTTTGCAAATCCGTCCTTCTTCTTGAAATCTATAGCCTCAAAGCCGTTGAATTTGGAACCGACTTTGAAAATGTTGCTGCTGTTTTTGAATCTGCTCACCGTAAGCGTTGTGGTGAAACAGTCAATTCCAAGGCGCTTT
>JAGBRG010000258.1 GCA_017632495.1 Spirochaetales bacterium | reverse complement strand
CAAAAAAGGTCAAAGAAAGAGGTATAGATCTTTGCCTTCATATTCTCACAGGCTATCCCGGGGAAGGGAAAGCGCAGCTGGATAAAACCATCGGTGTGGTAAATGATGTTCACCCGGATTCGCTTAAGATCCATAACCTGAACATAGTTTCGGGAACACAGCTTTATGAAGATTATCTTGACGGAGAGGTGACAGCCCCGTGCATGACACGCCACATCGAGAATGTAATCTACATACTAAGAAGGATTCCAGCGGACATTGTGATAGAACGCCTGATGTGTGAGACCCCATCTCACAGGCTGGCTTCTCCCAGGCTTTTTGCAGATAAGAACCGCTTTCTCAGAACCCTTGAGAAAGAGATGAAAGAGCGTGGTGCGGTGCAGGGCGATCTTGCAAAACAGCGGTCTTGATAGCCGGGCCTTCAGGTTATAGAATACCAATTCATGGAGATTCACATGTCAAAAAAGACAGTCGCGCTGGTTTTGATAATTGTTATTGCAATGGGCCTTGTCTTTGCTGCAGCTCCGCAGACACTGGCCGAAAAATTCAGCTATGCGTTCGGAATCTATCTGCTTCAGCAGACAGGTGAAAATGCCCTGTATTATTTTTCCGTATACCAGCAGAACGTCTATCCGGAAATGGACATCAACTTCGGCTACATGGGAATGATGGATTTCGCTCAGGACCGAAGCCTGTATACCGTACAGGAACTCAACAGAATAATCGCCGAGTACAAAGAGGACTATGCTGCCAGAATGGCCGTCAAGGCCAAGGAGAATCTTGAGGCCGCCGAGACCTTCCTCAAAGAGAACGAAACCAAGGAAGGAATCAAAAAGACCGCTTCGGGGCTTCAGTACAAGATAATCAAGCAGGGAAACGGAGAAAAGGTCACGGATATAAATGCTAAAGTCGAGATGGACTATGAGCTTAAGCTTTTGGACGGAACTATCGTTGACAGCTCATACAAGAGGGGAAAACCTTCCACACTCCAGCTTAATAAGGTGATTGAAGGCTTCCGAGAGGGTGTCATGCTCATGCCGATGGGTTCTCATTACATCTTCTACATCCATCCGAATCTTGGATACGGGGAAAAAGGTTCGGGTAAGACCGAGCCCAATTCCCTTCTCATTTTTGAGATTGAGACTTATTCTATAGTTGATTGAGAAATTATTTGGAGGAACCAAATGACAGCAAGAGTCAAAGGACTTATCAAAATGCTCCTTATCGGAGTCATTGCAATAGTAGCGGGAATCCTGATTGTTAATCACACGGATTCATTTCTTAAGATCATCATGATCGCAGCTGGAATCGGTGCTGTAATCTCAGGTTCCTACACACTGATCGGTGTAAGCAAATGGAAGTACACAGACCTTACCAAGCGCCTTGCCCTGATTAAGGGTTTTGAATCCCTCGCAGTAGGTATCGCTGCTGTGGTCATCGCTCTCTTTGCAGCTGATGCAGCACTCACCGTGATGGTCTATATCTTTGCAATAGGACTTCTTTTCTCTGCATGTGTCTCATTCGAGAACGCCGCTGTTGCCAAGAACTTCGACATCGTAGATATGAAGAGCCAGTTCATCCTTGAAGGTGTCATCTCTCTTCTGATTGCAATTCTTCTGTTCTTCAAACCGGTCGATACCCTTGTGAAGGTCATTCAGGTTCTTTCAATAGGATTCATTGTTATCGGTGCCATCATGGTCATCGTCGCAGTTGTTTCAATGTTCAAGAAACCTAAGGCAGATACCATAGTTGTAGAAGCAGAGGTTGTCAACAAAGATAAATAAGGCTTTCAGGCGTCAATAGTGGGCATAGCCTGCTTTGACGTACCTGTCTGTAATTTCTTTTACGTAGTTGTTGTATCTGGCGCACTCCTCGGGGTCGTTGGATACAACTTCCCAGCGGCACATGGCTTCTTCGCTTCTGGAGATTCTCTGTGCCACCTGGACCCATTTGGTGCCCGCAAGAGAGAAGTCCGCGCTGAATGTCTTTGGCAGATTGAATCTCATAAGGCACGCATCCAGATCGCTTCCGTCGTCCATATCCTTGATTATTGTGGCTCCCAGGTCAGTCATCTTCTTTTCGACCTCGTCCATCAGAAGGCTCATCTTCTCAGGTGCTGCCTCGCAGTGAAGCGGCCACTCCCTTTCCCTGAAAAGTGAAGTCTGAAGTTTGTAGGCCCGTTCATAGGCAGCGGGGTCTTCCTTGTAGCATCTTGCGCTTAGAAGAGCGATGAAGAGTGTGGACTCTATTGCGGCAAAACCCTTGGAAAGGTCATCCGGATCGTAGGGGTAGTTCATGTAGTAGTGGGCACTTTCTTCCTCTGCTGCAAAATATCCGTTTTCACAGTTTTCGCGAAGCTTCTCTTTGATGAACGAGTGTCCGTTTCTGATAATGTGGACTTTCACGCCGCTTTTGGCAATCTCGCACAGTGAAAGAGGAATTGCCTTCACATCGGCATAGACGTCCATCTTCTTTCCTCCGTAGATGCCGATCATCTTCTTGACGATGATGGACATGTTGAGTCCCGGGACAATCTGGTCGCCGTTGGGTGCCATTAAATCCACTCTGTCGCCGTCTCCGTCAAAGCAGAATCCGAAGTTAAAAGACCCTCCTTTCATCGCGACTCTGGCAGGTGCGATGGAAGTCTCGATAATCGGGTTCGGATCTCCCTGTCTGAAGAATCCATCAGGAACGACGTTTCTGATTTCAAGGTCCGCACCTGCTCTTTGGAAAGCAAGGGCAATCTCGCTTCCTGCAGATCCGTTGAGGAACTCAAGAAGAATCCTGGTTCCCTTCAGGCTTCCTTCCTTGACGCCGGAAAGCCTCATGCAGTAGCTGATATAGTCCTCAAGATAGTTGATGATGGTGAGTTTTGCGTGCTTGTCGCCATCGACCTTGGTATCGGCTATGTAGAGCTCCTTGATCTTGGCGATTCCGTCGGCGGGGCCGCATCCGAATGCGATGGGGGAGACCTCGGGGGCAAGAAGTTTAAGCCCGATGTACTCGGCGGGGTTGTGTGAGGCGGTGACCATGATGCCTGCGCTCTGGCGCTCTTTCATGCAAGTGTAGTAGAACTGGCAGGTGGAGATGGGAAGCGGGTTGAGAAGAACATTGATTCCGGCCTTTCTGAAAAGCCTTGTCAGGCCCTCGGCAAGCTCAGGGACATAAAGGCGCGTGTCACGGCCGATTACGATGGATTTGGCCTTCACATAGTCTCTGTAATAGACTGCAATTGCGTTGTAAAGCCTCTCCTTCTGCTGGTCGTTTATGGCATTGTGCCTGGTCCTTATGTCGTACTGCTTGAACATAGAAAGGTTCAGATTGTCCATGCTTCGGTCTCCTTTCCGCATTCGCGGATAGCATAATTATAACGGCTGAGAACTCGTTTAATAAACAACTTTTCAATTAAAAGTTTAGAATCTCTTCGTAATAGCGCCTGGCTCCGTCATGAAGAGGAAGGCCTGCGATGTCAGAAGCTGCATCCTGAACGCTCAGGCCTCTGAGGCTGCTTTGGGACTCGCCCAAGGCTTCCATATTCTCCCAAAGTGTTTTTGTGAGCATGTATACAGTCTCTTCATCAAGATCTGAAGAGCAGAACATCACCATCTTGATTGCCGTTGTCCTGACATCTTCGTTCTGGTTCGGATAAGATCCTGCAGGAATTGTGTAATTGACGTACCAAGGGTATTTTGCCTTGAGCTTCTCTATTGTTGCCTCATCTATTTCAAGAAGCCGACATCCTGTGGACAGGGCCTGGCTTACTGCCGCGGCGGGGATTCCGCTCATGATCCATGAACCGTCAAGCTGTCCGTTTGCCAGAAGCTCGGCCGAATCGGAGAAGGAAATATATTCGGCTCTTATGTCGTCCGGATACTTCAGTCCTGCTGCGGTGAAATGATTGCTGCATTCACCTTCTACGCTGGATCCAAGTGCGGCCACTGCAAAGTGCTTTCCTTTGACATCCTCAAGAGTCCGGATTCCGCTTTTCTGGGTGACCACAACCTGGTTGGGGTTAAGATAAAGGCCTGCAATGACTCTGAGTTTCGGATTTGCCCTTCCTTCGAAGCTGTCTGTTCCGTTGAAGCTCTGCCAGCAGTTTGAGCTTATTGCTATGGAGACCTGGCTTTCTCCGTCTGCAATCTGATTCAGATTGTCTATTCCTCCGTTCGATGCCTGACTTGAGGCTTTGACGAAAGGAATCTGGTTATTCCACATGTTTGTAATTGCCGCGCCCACGGAATACAGTGCACCGGAAGCCCCGGCTGTGGGAAAGCGGAGCACCACAGTGGGATGAGCCTCGGATGAGCGGATTTCCGCCTTTCCGCCGGCTGTTATGCAGAACAATACTGATGTGAGAATAAGAAAGAAGGTCAGAATCTTTTTCATGCTGAGCTTACATTACATTATTATTCTGTTTATTTCTACGTGTTTGAATCTGAAAGACGACGAGGACCGAGGCCATAACCAGACCGCAGATGTCCGTCACAGAACCTGGATAGAGAAGTAAAAGCGAAGCTGTGGCAAACAGAAGCCTTTCAAGCCAGTTCTGTTTTGTCAAAAGGTATCCTTCCAGGGCTCCGCTTAGAAGAACAGTTCCTATTGCCGCACTTGCAGTGGCCGTAAGCGTTCTGTAGACAGATGTGCTCTGAGCAAGCGGAAGAAGAACAGGATTTGACAAAAAGAACATCGGAATTATGAAGCCGATAAGCGCAAGCCTTACAGAAAGAAGCCCTGTCTTTGTCTGATCCGCATCCGCGATTCCCGCGGCGACAAAGCAGCTTATGGCCACAGGGGGTGTGATGTTCGAAAGGCATGCATAGATCAGGCAGAACATATGGGCCGCAAGCGGAATCACACCCACCTTGAGAAGCACGGGAACTGCAACGGCCTGAACTATGACATAGGCTGCCACACCCGGAACACCCATTCCAAGAACTACAGAAATGATCATCACAAGAAGCCCGACAAGGAAAATGCTTTTGGAGGTAAGGCCGTTTGTGATCATATAACCTATGTTCAGACCAAGACTTGTCAGAGTCACCGTTGCGATGATTATTCCTATGAGCAGACACGGAACTCCGACTGAAACGGCGCTTTTGGCTCCGTCTGTGCAAGATGCGACAATCTTATCCCATGTCATTCTGGTGTCTTTTTTAATCCATGAAGATGCTACCGTGACAGGTATTGCCAAAGCCGCCGCAAAGAGCGGGCTTCTTCCGATCAGCATGACGGAAATCAGGACCACCAGCGGAATCATAAGATGCCAGCCTTTTTTCAGAACATCTCGGGTTCTTGGAATCTCCTCTTCAGTAACACCGCACAGGCCCAGTCTTTTTGCCTCAAAGTGTACGGACATCAGAAGTCCCAGATAATACAGAAAAGCCGGGACCATGGCAGCAAGAATCACCGTTGTGTATCTTATGCCCAGAAACTCCGCCATGATGAATCCTACAGCACCCATCACAGGAGGGCAGAACTGTCCGCCTGTAGATGAAGTGGCCTCTACGGCTGCTGCAAACTCATTTTTATAGCCTGCCTTCTTCATCATCGGAATCGTAATTGTCCCTGTTGTTGCGACATTGGCAACAGCAGACCCGTTCACCATTCCCAGAAGAGCACTTGCCACAACTGCAACTTTGGCAGGACCTCCGGGTGTTCTTCCTACCAGAGAAAGAGATAGGTCACTTATAAAATCCGAAAACCCGCTGTACTTCAGAAATGCTCCGAAAACAACAAACAGGAAGATGTAGCTTGCAAAAGCTCCGGCACCTGTTCCGAGAATTCCCTGTGTCCCCCAGAACTGGGTGATGAGAATCCTCTTAAGTGTGAACCCGTTGTGTCCCAGATAACCCGAAAAATACTTTCCCAGGAAGTTGTAAGCAAGAAAAATGACGGCAAGGACCGTAAGGTTTTTGGAAATCCTTCGTCCTGCCTCAAGCACAACCAGAATGCCTGTAAGTGCAATGCACATCTGAAAGCTGTCAATCCGTCCTCCAAGACGGGCAATCTGCGTGTACTTTACAATCAGATATCCGAAAGCGGCGAACGAAAGAGCAATCAGAATATAATCAACAACCGACGGTCTGTCCGTCTCTATGCCTTGTTTCTTCCGAGTCGGATAAAGCAGGAACGTAAACAGAAGCAGAAACAGACAGTGAAAGGCCCTGAGGCTTATTGCCGAAATAATGCCGAAAGTGGAAAACCACAGCTGAAAAAGCACCCACGCCACCATCAATGTGGATATCGCAGTATTTGCTTTTTTTCCATAGGTCCTCATTCTGACAACTCCGCCTTATTTCCTGGTCAGTTTACCGACATAGTTTACCGTCACAGTTTATCGTCAGAGCAAGAATGAGTTCAATCCTTCAGTTAAATCCCGGGGGCCCGATTTTTTTGTGTTGTTTTTTCCGAAAAACCCCAATATTTTCAACACTTTTCTTGTATATAGCGGTATGAAATACGAAACCAAAACAATTGATTTCAAGTCCATCAAGGAAATGCCATCACAGGATCGCCCCCGCGAAAGGCTCATGGCATCGGGTCCCCTGGGGGTTTCTGATCTGGAACTGCTGTGCCTCATAATCGGCTCCGGAAACAAAAACCGCCCTGTCCAGGACATCGCCCAGGATATCCTCTACCTGCTGAACAGCAAGGGCAGCTGCGGAGTCAGCATCGAGGACATCTCATCCATCGCAGGAGTCGGAAAAGCCAACGCCTCCCGCATCTGCGCCGCCTTGGAAATAGGTCGCAGGTTCTCATTCTTCAAACCCCGTCCCTGCAAGGAGCCCAAAAACATCTTCGACCTTGTCAGACACTACGGGGACAGACAGCAGGAGCACTTCATCATCGTCATGCTCAACGGCGCCCACGAGCTCATGGGTGTCAACGTGGTGACGGTTGGTCTTGTGAACCGCACGTTGGTCCACCCCCGCGAAGTCTTCGCCGAGCCCCTGAAACTAAGGGCAACCGCGATTGTCCTGGCCCACAACCACCCCTCAGGCAATCTCGAGCCCAGCCCCGACGACCTTGAGGTCACCCTCCGCATCCGCAAAGCCGGCCTCCTTTTGGGGATCGAGGTCCTTGACCACATCATATTCAGCCTAGACGACTACAAATCGATGATGGAGACCGGCGAAATGCTGTGATTTTCCCCTGGAATTTGGGCCTGACAGCAAAACAGGCTATTTTTCTTTTTTTTGCTGTCAGAGAAACAGCTAGAATTCATTGTTTGGACTGAAATTGCTGTTTTTTTTGGTCGGGAGTAACAGAACTAACAGCAAAAATAAGAAAGCGAAGAAATTTTGCTGTTTTTGAGTCGTAGAAAAACAGCAAAAATGCATAGTTTTCGTCGTTTTGCTGTTGAAGCAGAAAAAGGTCAATTTGAGGAGCAGTTATGCTATTTGAGGAATTAAATAAGAGGCTTGCACTATGCAATAGGATCATCAAAGATGCCGAATTAACAATAAAGAAATCTCCCCGAGGCAAATTGAAAACAAACATAGTTCATCGAAAGAATGGAGATGCTTTTCAATACTACCATCGGGAGGATAGTAGTGAATTAGACGGCAGGTACCTGTCTAAAGATGAGATGGGCTTGGCAAGGAACCTGGCGCAGAAGGAGTACTGTGAAAAGGTGCTCAGCGCAGCCAAGAAAGAGAAAAAGGAAATAGAGAAAATCTGTGAAAAATTCAGTAAGGACACCCTTCTTGAAGCATATACCGAGATGAAAAAAGGGAAGCGGATTCTGGTGGAACCATATGTGCTTCCGGATGATGAGTATGCAAGGCGTTGGCAGGCAAAGAAATACGAGGGAGGAAAGTTCGAAGAAGGTGATTCTGTACAGTACACAAAAAGGGGAGATAGGGTAAGGTCCAAATCAGAGCAGATAATCGCCGACAGGCTTTATGATGCCAAAATTCCGTACAGGTATGAGTATCCGCTTGAATATGTGAAAGGCAAGTATATCTATACAGATTTTACTGTCTTGAATCCCAAAACAAGGAGGATTTACAGATGGGAGCATTTCGGAAGGATGGATGATGACAACTACAGAAAGACCTTTTTCTGGAAGCAATCCGTATACATGAGCTGCGGCTATGTTCCGGGAGTCAATTACATCTGCACGTTCGAAGACAACGAGAATCCCTTAGATGTAAGGGTAGTGGATAAAATCATAGAAAAGATTCTTAGCTGAGGCTTAGCTGATGGCGCGTCTAAGGCGGTCAAGGCCGTCCATAAGAACTGATCTGGGGCAGGCGAGGTTGAAGCGCAGAAACTGTCTTCCGCTTTCTCCGTACTGAGTTCCGTTTGAAAGGAAAAGCCCTGTCTTTCTTCTGATTTCGGAGGCAAAGGAAACTGAATCCGAAGTAAGCTTTGAGCAGTCCAGCCAAACGAGGTACGTGGCCTTGGAGGGAACAACGTGAATCTGCGGAATGTTTTCTTTAATGTACTTTGTCAGGGCCTTTTTGTTCTCGTAGAGGTATGAGCGAAGCTCGTCAAGCCAGGGAGCACATTTTTCAAAGGCTGCGATGGTGGCTGCCACGGAGAATGCGTTGGGCTCGGTGACCAGGTCGGTGTTCAGGGCATGGCGGATTCTGTCTCTCAGATAGCGGTTCGGAACCATGGCGGCGGAAGACTGGATTCCGGCGATATTGAAAGCCTTTGTAGGGGCTATTGTCGTTACGCAGATGTCGCTGCAGGTCTGTGAGACGGATGCGAAAGGAACATAGCTTGTGCCGGGGTCTGTTATGTCGCAGTGGATTTCGTCGGAAAGGACTGTGACGTTGTGCTTGGCGCAAAGCTGTCCGATTTTCTCCAAGGTGTCTCGGTCCCAGATGTTGCCTGATGGGTTCTGGGGATTGCACAGAATCATCAGCGTTGTTTTGGGGTCGGCGAGCTTTTTCTCAAGATCTGAAAGGTCCATGCGGTATTCGCCGTTTTCGTATACAAGCGGGGACTCGATGATTCGGCGCTTGTTGTCGTTAAGGACATTGTAGAAGGCATTGTAAACAGGGGGCTGAATCAGAACATTTTCATCGGGTGCTGTGAGTTCTCTCACAACGCTTGCGATGATGGGAACCACTCCTGTGGCAAAAATTAAGGATGAAGGATTGATCTCATAGTTGTGGCGGGTCTTCCACCAGTGCACATAGGCGAACCGCCATTCGTTAGGGATGACGGAGTAGCCGAAGACTCCGTTGTCCATGCGCTTTTGGATGGCCTCAAGTATTTCGGGGGCAGCCTTAAAGTCCATGTCGGCGACCCACATGGGAAGCTCGCCGTCTTTTACATTCCACTTGACGGAACCGGTGTTGTGCCTGTCTATGACTGTATCAAAATCGTATTTCATTCCTAGGTCCTTTTAGGTCCAGCGGGAATCGAACCCGCATTTCAGCCTCCGGAGGGCTGCGCCTTATCCATTGGGCAATGGACCCAATCATGGAACACTATATGAAATCGGACGGCAAGGGGCAAGCACAGTCCTTATGGATGGTTGAAAAACGGATGCTTTTATTGGATAATCATTTTGTAAAATAAAGTGAGAGGTGACAGATGAAACCTTCATTGTTGGTGCTTGCAGCAGGTATGGGATCCCGCTATGGCGGAGTCAAGCAGATAGACCCGGTCGGAATGCACGGAGAGACGCTTTTGGACTACAGCGTTTTTGACGCAAGGCGTGCAGGATACGGAAAGGTCGTATTCATAATCAGACCGGATATCGAGAAGGATTTCAGGGAAAGACTTTTTGACAGAATCGCCAGAAACATGGATGCAGAGTATGTTTTCCAGACCCGCGAGAGCCTTCTCACTGAAGAGCAGATCAAGGCATCCCAGGAAAGACAGAAGCCATGGGGAACAATCCATGCCGTCATCTGTGCCAAGGATGCTGTCAAGACTCCGTTCACAGTAATCAATGCCGATGACTACTACGGCCGCGAGGCTTATAAGATTCTCGGCGATTATCTTTCAAAGCTTGACAACAACAGCGACGACCACGCCATGGTCGGCTACTTTCTGAAGAACACGATGAGCCCTGTAGGCAGCGTATCAAGAGGCGTCTGCCAGGTTAAGGACGGTCTTCTTCAGGGCATGAGGGAAAACACCAAGATCGAGTTCGAGGGAAACAAGATTGTCTCCCATCTTCCGGAGGGCGATGTATATCTTACCGGAGATGAGTGGGTGTCGATGAACTTCTTCGGATTCTCTCCTAAGGTATTCGGTCTCATGTGCGATTATTTTGAGAGATTCATGAAAGACAATGCCTCTCAGCCCAAGGCCGAGGTCCTTCTTCCCAACTTCGCAGGTGAGATGGTCCAGACCGGAAAGGGCAGGAAGAAGGTATTATCAACAACGGAGAAAAGGTTCGGTATGACATACAAAGAGGACAGGGAGACTGTAAAGCAGAACCTTGCCCAGAAGACCCGCGAGGGAATCTACCCTGAGAGGTTGTGGGAGAAATGAGAAAGCTCCTTCTTTGCCTCGCTTTGGCATTGATCTGTACGGCGTCTCTTCTTGCAGTTCAGGCAAATGTGACCTGGACCTGGTATGAAAACGATTCCGATGTCATGTTCTACCGCTATCAGCTGGACGCCCAGGACGATGACGGATGGACAGTCGTGGGAAAAGATGTCAACGAGATTACGATTCTTTTGGATGTTTCACAGGTCCACAGCCTCTATCTTCAGCAGTCCTATGACGGTGAGATCTGGAGTCAAAGCAGCGTAGTCGAGTCCGAAATCTTCACCGATTTCGGGAAAAACAACGAAGAGGAACCTGCAGTAGAAGAAGCTGTCACCGAAGAGGAGCCAATACAAACGGAGCCCTCTCAGGCGGAAACGGCTCAGAGTGAACCAAGTGCAAAACCGGAGGAAACAACTGAAAGCCGCTCTCCGTTCAGGTCTTTGGATTATGGTTTCGGATATCTGAATACAATTCCGGATTCAGCAGGTCCCAAGACTGCCGGCGCATTTGTTGCTTTCAGCATGCCGTTTGTCGATACCAAAGTCGTCAAGGTGGGATTCAAGGCAAATCTGGCAGTCTTTGCATCCAAGGAGCTTTTCACCCATCTTTCGGATGTGAGCGTACTCTCTTATGCGAACATT
>JAGBRG010000033.1 GCA_017632495.1 Spirochaetales bacterium | reverse complement strand
GTGACGACCTTGGCGCCGAGCTGGGTGGCCTTTGTGACTGCGCCCCATGCGACGTTACCGAAGCCGGAGATTGCTACTCTCTTGCCTGCGAAGCTGTCGTTGTTCTCTTTGAGCATTTCGTTTGCGAAATACATTGTTCCGTAACCTGTTGCTTCAGGTCTGACACGGCTTCCGCCCCATCCCCATCCTTTTCCTGTGAGGACGCCGGTGTTCTCGTTGCGGATCTTTCTGTATGTTCCGTAGAGGTATCCGATTTCTCTTCCGCCTACTCCGAGGTCTCCGGCCGGGACATCTGTATCAGGACCGATGTACTTCTCAAGCTCTGTCATGAAAGCACGGCAGAATCTCATGATTTCTGCATCAGATCTTCCTCTTGGTGAGAAATCTGAACCTCCCTTTCCGCCGCCCATCGGCAATGTGGTGAGAGAGTTCTTGAAGATCTGCTCGAAACCGAGGAACTTCAGTGTGCCGAGTGTGACATTGGCGTGGAAACGCAAACCGCCCTTGTAGGGACCGATTGCACTGTTGTACTGGACACGCCATCCTCTGTTGACCTGAATCTCATGGTTGTCATCTTCCCACTCGACTCTGAACTGAATGATTCTCTCTGGTTCTACGATTCTGTCCAGAATTTTGTTCTTGAGGTAAAGCGGGTTAGAATTAACAACATCGATAACTGAAGAAATGACTTCTCTGGCTGCCTGAATAAACTCCGGCTGCGCGGGATTCTTTCTTTCAAGTTCTGCCATAAACTCATCAAGTTTATACATTTTTGCCTCCAATTGCTTTTTCAGTATAACTCTGTTTGGCCATATGTCAACTTTGAGAATACATCAATTAGAGGTTTGAAAATTGCCAAAACCGTAAATTATATGGCAAAGAATGACCAAATTCTGTCATCCGGCACGGGAGCCGTGACGCAAATGTCTTTTCCGCTTACAGGATGGACAAAGGAAACCTCCCTGGAATGGAGGCATATTCCGCCGTCCGGGTTGGATCTTGGAAAGCCGTATTTAAGATCTCCCTTGATATGTACATTGCAGGCAGCCAGCTGGGCGCGAATCTGATGATGGCGTCCTGTAAGAAGCCTTATTTTCAATAATGTATATCTGTCAGACCTTGCCAGGGTCTCATACTCAAGACGGGCTTCCTGAAAATCCGATTCCCTGTGGCCTCTGACGCGGGGACTTGGAAAGGCAAAGCTTTTGTTCTTTTGTGCATCTCTATAAAGATAATGGACAAGAGTTCCTTTTTCTTCGGCAAGAGGCCTGTCAGTCACAGCCCAGTAGATCTTGTCCACCTTACCTGTTCTGAACATCTCGTTCAGACGGCTTAAGGCCTTGTCCGTCTTGGCAAGAACAACTATGCCGCTTGTGGGGCGATCCAGACGATGAGGAAGCCCCAGAAAGACATTTCCGGGTTTTTTGTATTTTTCCTTGAGATAGGCTTTGACCGTATCCATCAGAGTGCTGTCCCCGGTCTTGTCCGCCTGGACGATTTCTCCGGGGTTCTTGTTCACTATGATGATGTGGTTGTCCTCGTAAAGGACCCTCTTCTCAAAATCAGTTATCGATATCATCAAACAACCCCGGCATCTCGTCGTCGGTCTGCTTTTTTACGCTCTTGGGCTCGACTGCGCTCTCGCTGACAGGCGCCTCCTGTGGCTCTGGTGTCTGCTCTACGGGCACTTCGTCCTCTTCTTCTTCGCTCAGACTCTCGGTGGCAGTTCTGACGGCCTCCTCAACAAGCTTACATGGCTTGATTCTGATGGAGGCAATCTCCTTCTTGGATACGGTCACGCCGCCTGCCTTTGCTCCCTTAATCAAAAAGTCGGAGAACATGAATGTGGATTCCTTGACTCTGGACGGGCTCT
>JAGBRG010000257.1 GCA_017632495.1 Spirochaetales bacterium | reverse complement strand
TGTGGCAAAGCTGGGAAAGCGCTTGATGGTAAAATCAAGTGCGATCTGAAGAATTTCAGGAACAACATCGTCTTTCAGGTAGCAGCTGAGTCTGAAAATTGGCATCTTGCCGGATTTGATTGAAAGAGGATAGACCTTGGCAGCATCATCAAGGGGATACCATGAAATGGCCTTGTGGGCATAAAAGCCTCCGAGGTTTTCACTGGAAAGCCTTTTAGATGCTTCCTCGACAGATAATCCTGTGCCTGTAAGGTACATCAATGCGGCTTTGGCATCGCCTGTCAGAAGCTTCACCTCGGCGGCGGGAAGGTCGCAGTGCTCCCAGTAGCCCTTAAGAAAGAGCTTGACGCGGGATTTGTCCTCCTCGCTTATGGAATTCATATAATTCTGAAACGCTTTTTTCGCTTTCATTTCATAAATCCTAGTCTACAAAAAATACCACATCAGCTTCTGTTGAGTAAAGCCAGATAGGTTGTTCCTGCTTTCTTCATACTCATCGTAATCAGAAGCGGAAAGAGCCTCAGAACCTTCATGGGTCCGTTTTTTCCGCCTCTTGATCTGTAGGCAAGTTCCAGCTGTGTCCAGGTTTCGAAAACCTGGGGAAGAAAACTCAGAAAAAGTGCGAAGGTATCTGAAACGGGATTATTCGGATGGCCGAAGGAAATGGCCTCTCTGATTTCAAAGGAGCTAGTTGTTCTGAAGAAAACAGAAGTAGCCTCCATGGCGCACAGAAGGCGAAGAATCATATGAAGGCTTCTTGTTGTGACAATGCTCTGATTTTTATCAAAAAGAAGGAAAGTCAGAGCATCAAGAACCACTATCATCAGAGAGTAGAAGAAAACGGGCTTCTGGTCTCTGAGAAAGTCCCGCACTCTGATTTTTCCTAAAATCGCAATAAGAGCAATTGCAGCGATTAGAACAAGGCAGACTTTTATGGATGTAAGCATGACCGTAACGGGTACGGCAAATAGAAACAGAAGTTTTATCAAAGCAGGGGTCCTGTGGAGGAAGGAATCTGTGGCTTTGTATGAAAAAAGACTGTCCATTCTATCTCCAAACAAGAGATCCGGGATCTCCGTCCTTAGCAGGATTTCTGATTCCCCATTTCTCAAGGTCCTGTTTCAGGGCAAGAGCCGGGCTTTCGTCAAAAACTATTTTACCTTCAGACAGTACTACGAACCTGTCGCAGAGGCCCATGCACTTTTCAAGCTCATGGGAGAGGATGATTATAGTCAGCCCCTCTTTCCTAAGGCGCTCTATCAGCTGGTTGACGGATCTGACGCCGGGTTAATCAAGATTGATGTACACCTCATCCAGTATGAGGATTTTTCTTCCCAGAGCCATGACGGATGCCACGGCAAGGCGCCTTTTCTCACCTCCTGAGAGAAAGTGGGACGGACTGTTTGCCTTATCGGAAAGACCTACGTCACTCAGAGCCTTCAATGCCTTGGCCTTTGCCTCGTCTTTGGATAGCTTTTTGTTTCTTCTCAGGCCGAACATGACATCCTCAAGCGGTGTGTCGGCAAGAATCTGGGCATCTGCATCCTGAAAGACCAGACCTACGTCCTCCGATGTCTCGACGCTGCCTTTGGTCGGCTTTTCCAGTTTTGCAATAAGCCTCATGAGAAGACTTTTTCCCGAGCCGTTTGCACCTGCTATCAGGACGCACTGTCCGTCAGGGATAACAAGGTTTATGTCATCAAGAGCCTTGGTGATGAGAGAATCAGAGTTTCTGAAGTACTTACAGAGGTTTCTGACTTCAATCATCTTCGGCATCATCTCCGAATACAAAGGATGCCACGGAGGATCTGAGTGCCACTGAAAGCAGGACACAGAGAATCAACTTGAGAAGGTCGCCGGGAAGATATGGAAGAATACAGAGCATCAAAGACTCCTTAAGGTCCGCGTCCATGATGTTCATGAAGTGAAGGATTCCCGGAATGTACATCACGACAAAGCCCGTAAAGGCTGCAACTATTGTTTTAACTATGGAGACTTTCTTTCCGTACATGGGTCTTCCCAGAATCAGACCTGCGACAAGAGATGAAATGACATAGCCTACGATGAAGCCTCCGGTGGGGCTCATCAGTTTGGCAAAGCCACCGGTTCCTCCTGAGAGAATCGGAAGTCCGAGAATTCCGGCTACAACAAAAAGAAGTGTTGATAATGTTCCCAGAACAGGGCCCAGAAGCATTCCGCTTAGAACAACCATCATGTTCTGAAGAACAATCGGAACAGGAGTTCCCGGAACAGGAACGGCCAGAAAGCCGCTGATTGCACTGATAGCGGCAAAAAGTGCCACAAATACTATGCTTTTTGAAAGGTTTTCCTTTTTCATCTCTGTCTCCGTGACTGTGATTGAGATTATATCAGAAACGCTTTTTCATTAGTAGTGCCTGCATAACTAAGACTGTTCATATGAACGGCTTTGATATACAATTCGAACCATGACACACGGTTTCATAAAGGTAGCCACAGCCACACCTTCAATCAAGGTTGCGGACTGTAAGTACAACGCTGACAGGATTCTTTCACTTGTCAGAAGGGCACATGAAGAAGGGGTTCACCTTCTTGTCCTCCCGGAGCTCTGCATCACAGGCTATACCTGTCAGGATCTGTTTCTGCAGCAGGCTCTTTTGTCCAGCGCACAGGACTGTGCGGTCACGGTCGCTTCCAAGGTTCCGCGCAACATGGTTGTTGTCTTCGGGGCTCCGGTAGAGCTTCGCGGCAAACTTCACAACTGCGCGATTGTGGCCTCGGCAGGACGTGTTCTGGGAATTGTTCCAAAGATCAACATCCCCAACTACCTTGAATACTATGAGCAGAGATGGTTCTCTCCGGCCCTTCCCAACGAGGAGCTTGTGGAGTTCGGAGACCAGCAGGTGGTCATGGGTGGAAAGCTGATTTTCACATGCAACCAGATGCCTTATTTCAGACTGGCCTGCGAAGTCTGCGAGGATTTGTGGGTACCCAATCCGCCTAGCGTAAACCATGCCATAAACGGAGCTACAGTCATTGCCAACGTCAGTGCAAGCGACGAGTTTGTCGGAAAGGCTGCATACAGATACAACCTGATTGAAGGTCAGAGTGCCCGACTGATCTCTGCCTATGTCTATTCGGATGCAGGTGAGGGTGAAAGCACCACAGACCTCGTGTTTTCAGGAAACAACCAGATCTGTGAGAACGGCAAGACGCTTGCTTCAAGCCGCATGAAGACGGACGATCTTCTGATTACAGAGATTGACCTTGAGCACCTTGAGCACGAAAGAAGGCTCAGAAATACCTTTGTGACAACCAACGACAAGCAGTACCGCTACATCGGCTTTGATATCGAGCTTGGTGAAACAAGTCTCAGCCGCAAAGTCGAGCCTATGCCGTTTGTTCCTGAGGACGGAAAGCAGAGAAGCGCAAGGTCCGAAGAGATTCTGAACCTTCAGAGCATGGGCTTGAGACAGAGACTTCGCCACATCGGATGCAAAAATGCCGTCATCGGAATCTCAGGAGGCCTTGATTCAACGCTTGCTCTTCTTGTCACAGTGCGTGCATTCGATTCCCTTGGCTTGGACAGAAAAGGCATAATCTGCGTGACCATGCCGTGTTTCGGCACCACAGAGCGCACCAAAACCAACGCAATGGCTATGGTCGAGCGCCTTGGCTGCACCCTCGAGATTGTGGATATCAAGAAGGCTGTGATGCAGCACTTTGAGGACATCGGCCAGGACCCGGATCTGTATGACACCACATATGAGAACGCCCAGGCCCGTGAGAGGACCCAGGTTCTCATGGACATTGCCAACAAGGTGAACGGAATTGTGGTGGGAACAGGAGACCTTTCGGAGCTGGCTCTTGGATGGGCAACATACAACGGCGACCATATGTCCATGTACGGTGTCAATGCAGGCGTTCCCAAGACTCTTGTCAGACATCTTGTGGGACACTGTGCCAAAACAACGGACGACAGCGAGCTTTCGGCAATCCTTCTTTCCGTCATGGGCACCCCGATAAGTCCCGAGCTTATTCCCGGCAAGCAGGAGACCGAGGACCTTGTGGGCCCGTATGAGCTTCATGATTTCTTCATCTATCATGTTCTGAGGTGGGGAAGCTCTCCGTCAAAGGTCTACAGGCTGGCCTGCTATGCATTCGAGGGCCGCTATGACAATAAGACCATAGAGAAGTGGCTCAAGACGTTCTACAGAAGATTCTTCTCCCAGCAGTTCAAGCGCTCGTGTCTTCCTGACGGACCTAAAATCGGTTCCGTATCGCTCTCTCCGAGAGGTGACTGGCGAATGCCAAGTGATGCCAGCGTAAGAATCTGGCAGGTTGAGCTTGAGGAATCTTTTGCAGAAAACTAAAAAAAGTTGTAACCTTTAAAAAACCGTTTTGTTTGTGATTGTGTCTGAACAAACGGACAAGAGAAACTAACCATATCGAACTTATAGGAGAATTATTGCATGAAGAAAATAGCTATTGCACTTCTTATCGCAGTTATCGTTCCCTGCTGCATTTTCGCATCAAGAGGAATGTTTGATTTTACAGTCGGTGTCGCAGCATCATCTGACTACAAGGTTGATGAGGCTCGTGAGATCGTTGACAAGTTTTCCATCGACAAGATTTCATTCGGCGGCGATGTTGAGATGAAGCTTGCATTCCTGGCTATTGACGGAAAGGTCATGTATCAGCCTGAGAACAAGACAATCGGCGGAATCGCATCCGCAAACCTTGCTTTGGATCTTTTCTTCCTCAGAATCAAGGCCGGTCTCGGATATGAGTATCAGTATGATTTCAACAACAAAGTTCTTTCATTCGGAAACGTCAACAAAGCAGTTTCAGAGTTCAGCCAGTTCAAGGATGCATGCTTTGACCTGAACGCAGGTGTTGATTTCCTTATCGGAAGCCTCACAGTCGGAGCTTATGCAACACTTCCTTCAAAGACTTCAATCTCAGAGGGTAACTGGGGAGACCTCTTCCAGTGCGTCAAGGACGGTTGGAAGGATGCCAAGCTCGGTATGACAGTCGGAATCGCACTGTTCTAAGAGCTTGATAATCCTTACAGACGCTGCATGGTTTTCGTGCAGCGTTTTTTTTGTTACAATTAACGCATATGGCAAAAGGTGTACGTAAGTTAACAGGTTTTCTATGGGCGCTTCTTATCGCCGTCCTCAGTTTCTTCATCATCTTCATCTTCTTTCCGGATGTCTCAAATAAGTTTTTCGGAGTGAGCGTCCGCGGAGAGGATATCCAGCGTGTTGTCAAGGAAGCAGGGGACACCATAACTGAGAAAGCCGGTGAAGTCATAACCAACACTGTTGAAAAGGTGACGGACGTTGCGGCCGAAGCCGGAAAGAAGACTGTAAGCGAAGCACTGCAACAGACCAAAAGCCAAACCAACTGATGTAAAATACCCGGATGTGGGGTATAATGACATCAAATGGCAGACGATAAAAAAAGAGTATTCATAGTTGACGGCTACGGCCAGATTTACCGCTCATACTTTGCATTCATCACAAATCCTCTGAAAGACAAAAACGGAAACAATGTCTCGGCTGTGTACGGGTTTTTCAACACCGTCATGAGTCTTGTGCGCCAGTACGGGCCCCAGTACCTTGTTGTGGCAATGGACTCCAAGGGAAAGACTTTCAGACACGAGATGTACGACCAGTACAAGGCAAACAGGGAAAAGACCCCTGAGGATCTTCATTCTCAGATTCCCATCATTGATTCGATTCTTGACGGGATGCACATTCCTCACTTTGAGCAAGTAGGCATGGAGGCCGATGATATTATCGCAACCATTGCAAAGAAAGCTTCCAAGGAAGGTCTTGAGACTGTGATGGTCACAGGCGATAAGGACCTGTTGCAGCTTGTAAGAGACGATGTTCTGGCCCTGCGTCCTCCAAGAAAGGGAGAAAAGGAATACCGCCTTTGCGGCAAAGATGAAGTTATGGAGATCTTCGGCGTTGCACCGAATCAGATAGTCGATTATCTGACAATCCTCGGAGACTCTTCTGACAACGTTCCCGGAATCAACGGAATAGGCGAAAAGGGTGCTGTAAAGCTTCTGTCTGAGTACGGAACTCTTGATAATGTCTATGCAAATATCGGATCTCTTTCAAAAGGTCTTTCTGAAAAGCTTGAGGCTGCACGGGACCACATAGAGCTTTCACACAAACTTGTCATGCTCAAGGACGATGTCTTTGACGATGACTCTCTTGATTTTGATCGTTTTAGTGTTTCCAACATAGATTGGCAGAGTGGGGTGAATCTTTTCAAGAATATTGGCTCGGAGACTCTTGCCAAAGCTGCCCAGAAGATGAGCCAGACAATGCAGTTCTCTGAGGAAAAGGATGAGCCTGCTGAAACGGAAGAAGAACTGTCCTGCGAGACAGTTGAGATAAATTCAGCGGAACTTGAAAAAAAGCTTTCTTCTCTTTCCGACGGTTCTGCTTTGGCTTTGGAGCTTGAGCTTTCCGACGAAGATGACATGAAGGCGGATGTTTTGAGCCTTGCTCTGAGCTTTGATCCAAAGACAAGGTATGTCTTAAAGCCTTCGGATGAGATTAAGTTAATCCTCAGCCGTAACCTTGGAAGGTTCTCTCTGGTCGGGCAGAACCTCAAGACAGTGTGTAAGGTCTTAAAGCGCTGGGGCATCGACTCAGGTCGTCCTTACTTTGACACCATGCTGGCTGACTGGCTTTTACACACGGCCTTAACCAGGTTTGACAAAGAAGACTGTGCAAATAGT
>JAGBRG010000256.1 GCA_017632495.1 Spirochaetales bacterium | reverse complement strand
AACGGAAACAACGCGTCCGGTACGCTTAACGGTCTGTCCTTCGCTGATACCAACATCTACTCCGAACAGAACCGCGGATACTACTGTTTCTTCGAGGTTCTGAGCCATTCCGAATGTGCCGTTCTCAAACTCTAAGAGCTCACCTGACATACAATTCAAAAGTCCGCTAACTCTGGATATACCGTCACCGACGGTAAGAACTGTTCCGGTCTCATTCTGAATGATCGCATTTTGATAGTTTTTGATCTGGCTTCGAATCACCTCGGATATTTTTTCTGGTTTTAATTCCATTCTAAAAGCCTCCGTGGGTTTTATTCTTTCTTATAGGACTGTCTCGTCAACCTTTTTGCGGAGTTCATCAAGTCTGCCCTGTACTGTTCCGTCATAGAGCTTACCTTCGATCTCCACCCGGATTCCTCCGAGAACAGCTTCATCGGTTTTTTCAGTTAAAAGAATCTTCTTTCCGCTGACAGATTCAAGCTTCGACTTAAGTGCATTAAGCTGTGATTCATTAAGCTTGATGGCACTGGTCACGATTGCCTCTGCAATGCCGTGATCCTTGTTGTAGCTCTCTTTAAATCTTCTTGTACATGCTGAAAACTGTCTGAGAAGACCTCTCTCAATAAGGATCTTGATAAAATTCAGCAGGTACGGCTGGAGCTGTCCGTCAAATGCTTCATCTACCAGTTTCAGTCTCTCTTTTCTCGGAACCGAAGGCTCTGACAAAAGAGTTACATAATCGGGATTCTCCTTGAAAATCTCCTTAACCGATTCCATCTGACTTAAGATATCATCCGTAAGGTTTTCCGAAAGCGCCAGATCATACAGACTCTGTCCGTATAAATCTCCAGCCTTGGTCATGACGCCTCCCCTACATTGTTAATGAATTCATCAATAAGTTTCTTATGGTCGCTCTCGTTGATTTCCTTCTCCACGACTTTTCCTGCAATATCCATTGCAAGACCGCCGATGGTGTCCTTAGCCTCATTAATGGCTTTCTTCTTTTCCTGCTCAATGTCAGCTTCTGCTCTCTCCATAATGCCCTTAGCCTGCTGCTCAGCTTCCTTGACAATAGTGTCTGCCTTGCCCTGAGCCTCTTTTGTAGCGTTGGCAACGATTTTTGCTGCCTCTGCCTGAGCTGAAGATAAGCTGGTCTCATATTCCTTCTTCATTGAATCAGCTTTTTCTTTGGCTTCTCTTGCTCCCTTAATCTCGTTCTCGGTGAGCTGTCTTCTCTTTTCAATTATCTCGTTGATAGGCTTGAAAAGGAATTTCTTGATAAGCCACATCTGAATGAAGAGGTTTAAAATCTGAGCTATGAAATTCCACGGAACGATTGTAACTAGATCCTGTGTGCCCATTCGTGTACCTCCATTATTTCTACTTTGGGGCTTTGTACTACTTGAAAAATTAGTTCAGGTAGTTCATGAATGTGCCCGGTGCTACGAAAATAAGCAGAAGACCTGTAACGAAACCATAGATACCTGTTGTCTCAGCGATAGCACAACCAAGAAGCATGGTACTTGTTACATCACCCTTACACTCAGGCTGACGTCCGATTGCCTCAAGGGCCTTAGAAACGGCATTTCCTTCACCAATACCAGGTCCGATACCGGCTATAAGTGCACAACCTGCACCGATACCGCATCCTGCAAGTGCAATACCTTTTGCTAAAATCTGAAAATCACTCATGTTGAAATCCTCCTAGATTTTTTGTTTGTATATGTAATTT
>JAGBRG010000255.1 GCA_017632495.1 Spirochaetales bacterium | reverse complement strand
TCAAGGCCCAGAGGCTATAGTAAGCCATCTTACGGGACGATAGTTTTCAATGAAGACGACTCAGTTGGCTTTAGGCTCCACGCTCTGCAAGGCGATGGTGTTCTTTCTGAGAAAACAGTATCTTTCAATCAGGCTTCTGTAAGGCACGATTGATTTTTCCTTATGGTTGCTTTCCGGGTCTATGTAGAAATGCTCGGGAAGAACTTCAGCCGTATCCTCAATCATGTTGAAGCCCAAAGCGATATTTATCTCATAAATCAGTCTCCAGCACCTCTCACCCAAAGCAATTATATGCTCAGCAAGGACTTCTGAACCAGAATAGGCGCTGATCATTGAAGCAATCATTTTTGGTTTAGCGCGCTTTATTACCGACTTCGGAATAAATTTCAGACGCATTCCCAGATGTCTGATAGTCTCAACCACAGTTGGAACAATCAAGGACGAAGAAACTCCGTAGCTTTCAAGACCCATGACCATGCTTTCATTTAAAACAGCCCAGTCAGCATAGTCTCGAGTTATAACGGTGCTGTCTATCTCAAAGCGGTTGGTAAACCACAGCCCCATGCAGTCTGTGATACTCTGCGAGAAGCAGCCTCTGTAGTCATAAGGTCCGCATTCAAGGCCTCTGATTGTATATGCATAGCTTGAATCCTTAAATGCCTGGCCCAGAGCGTATGTTCCGAAGCTCAGAGGCTCTCCGGGTCCTGTACGCCTTGCTATCATCTCTATCAGAGGAAGAACCCTTGAATTGTCTGTGAAGCTGAAATCAGGCTCAAACAGGACAATCTGTCCGCTTGATGTTGCCTGACATGCCCAGCCAAGGACGTTGCCTGTGGACACAGGATCAAGGCCGAAGTTAACACACTGTGCATAACGCTCGATAATCTTATCCAAGTCAAAGCACCCGATGTTGGAGCCAAGCATTAAAATAGCTTCATAGCCGGGAATGACAATGCCGTCTGTTGTTCTATGTCTGCAAAGAATCGGACAGCCTACGCAGCCTCCGTGCTCCTCTCCGTAGCGGCGCCTGATTTCATCTCCACCCAGGTGGAAAAGCCTAGGATCGGTTCTTCTGCTGAAGTTCAGAACAGGTGCCCATCCGTATTTGCCGCTTTTCTTCACAAGGCATGATGAACCGCTACGCTGCATCATGTGACAGTATTCGCTTGAGGAAAGAACCTTGTCAAAAGCCTCTTTGGCCTTCTTTATCTCATCTTCCTGTCCTGTGCGTTCAAAAGCTGTGTCAAAGCCTGTGATGCACAGGGATTTGATATTCTTGTAGCCGAACAGGCATCCCAGTCCTCCGCGTCCTGTGCAGGCTCCTTCACAGACAACTGTGGCAAAGGGCACCTTCTGTTCGCCTGCAGGTCCTATGGACATTGCCGTAGTCATGGGACTGACGCCTACAAGAGCCTCGATCTGGCTTACTGTGTAGCCGATAAAGAGCTCGGACACATTGTATGTGACACCGCTCTTTTTGATATCAATGACGGTGGGTCTTCTGAGGCGGCCTGTGATGATCAAGGCACAATATCCCAAAGCCTCAAGGCGCATTCCCACGGTGTTGGTGCATACATTGAAGCAGAGGGTTCCAGATACAGGGGATCTGAATGCGATGCTCACAAGCTCACTTGAAGGCATTCCGCTGTTGCTCATGGCAGATGATGTCATGACAATGGGGTTGTTGGCCTCATAGGAGGATTTATCCTCGACATCGGCTCCAGCAAACTCCGCCCAGAGCCTGGCAGCCAGAGCGGGACCTGAGATGTAGCATTCCAGATATCTGTCGGGAATCTGCCAGTCATAATGAGTTTCGTCAGACAGATCCAGGACAAGTGCTTTCTTGTTTCTGCGGTCGACGATTCCTTCTGAGATCAGCTTTTCATCAAGAGCCTCAAGTTTTTCCTTAAGCAAAGCAATATTCACAACAGAGCTCCTATGAAGCCGGAGAGAATGTGATTGCGTCAAATACGCAGACTTTCTCACACCAGTGACATGACGCGCAGAGCTTGGAATTCGTCAGCTCCGGGGCCTTTCCTGAAAAAGGCCTTGTAATGATTCCCGCAGGACACATCTCATAGCACTTGCCGCAGAAGCTGCACTTTGAGGCATCAAAGTGAGGGATCATCCAGTGCTTCTTGCTTTCATGGCTTAAGATGTTTCCGTCCTGGTCTATGACGGATGAGCTGTTACAGACCCTGGCACAGGCTCCGCAGCCTATGCAGTAATCCGCATCAATGACATGCAAGCGGCCGGGGCCACCTGAGATGGCCTTTACCGGGCATATGGAAAGACACATTCCACAACCTGTGCATGTAGTAAGAATCTCATACGTCATAGCTAGAATTTATCTTGATTGAACTATAACGTCAATCTTCAAAGTCACTGCCTCCGATGAACTCGCGAAGCAGCGAATCGCTCGGAACAATCGATGACCTTATGGCATAGATATTCTCCAGGAAAGCCAAAAGCCTCTGGGCATGGGTATAGGCTACGCCCGAATCGGGGCTGACCCCGTGAAGCAGAGGCGTGACAAACGGAGAAAGGACTCCAAGCTCATAATCCAGAGCGCTGTTGAACATGACATCGGCATTGTTCTGGTTCGGGAATATGTGCTTTCTCTCGCCGCGGGAGACGCTCGGCCACATCAGAAGGGTTTCTTCGGCGCTTGTGTTTCTTGTAAGGTAATCGCGCAAGATTCGTCTCAGCATGCGGTCATCTGTGGTGGAGACACGGTTACAGTCATCCAGATTAAGCTGAGTCAGAGCGGAGATGTAGACCTTGTACACATATTTCGGGTCAATCTTGGATGTGATTTTCGGATTAAGGCCATGAAGACCCTCGATGACAAAGATTGTGCCGTCTAAAAGCCTGATAGGCTGGTTCAGGTAGAAGGTCTTCTTTTTCTTGAAGCTGAAATGAGGAAGATCCACTTCCTTTCCCGAGAATAGGTCATCCATGTTTTTCTCAAACAGCTTGATGTTCAGAGCATCGATTGTCTCAAGGTCGGGCTTTCCGTCCTCGTCCTTGGGAGCCTCCTCAGGCGGTTTATAGTAGTCGTCCAGCGAGATTCTTATGGGGAAGTGCCCCAGAAGCAGAAGCTGCTCGCACATGCGCTTTGCGAATGTGGTTTTTCCGGAGGACGAGGGCCCTGCGATAAACACAGCCTTGGAACCCCGTCTGTGAATCTCATCCGCGATGCCTGCAATCTTTCTTCTCTGAAGGGACTCGGAGAGTCTGACGTACTGCTCGATTGAGCCGTTGGCGCTTTTTGCGTTCATGTGGCCGACACATTCGACTTCGAGCATTCTTGCCCAGATGCGGTTCTCCTCAAAAACATCGAAAAGCTTGTTGTTGTCTTTGAACGAGCCCACGGCCTCAACCTTGGATTTCACCGGATAGCGCAAAAGCATTCCGTGGTCGCCGTATTTTCTAAGCTCCCAGACACCCAGCATCTTTGTGTTAGGGGCAATGGGTTCATAGGCGATGTTGTAGTAATCGCCGATTCTGTACATGTCAACCGACGGCCTGTTCATGGACTTGATCAGGCTCACGGCATCATTATAGCCCTGTTTGGAGAATACCTTCACGGCATCCTGAATGGACAGTGTAACGCGCTCAATCTCCTGAGATTCACAGACAAGCTGCTTCATCTTTGAGCTCAGAAGCTCTATTTCCTTGTCGCTGACCTTCTTCCAGTCCTTGAAGTTGAAATAGAATCCGTCACCCAGAGAGTGGCCTATGACAAGCTGTCTTTTGGGGATCACAAGTGTTGCGGCATAGCACAGAAGAAAGCAGATGCTGTGTCTGTAGATTCTTCTTCCGAAATCTTCGAACGCATAGACAGGCTCTACGGTGCATGAGATAGCAACATGCGAACCGCAGGGTTTGAGCTCTCCGTTTACAATGGATCCGACAACGGGATTATCTTCATAGGCCTGAATCTCTTCAGGCAATACGCCGGCTTTTATCAGAATATCTCTGACCGTACTGAAGGCCGGCATCTTTATCTTCTTGCCTTTTACCGTAAGTGATATTTCTCTCATAGGTAAAAGTATCCACTCAAAATGGGTAAATTAAAAGAGAAATCATTTCCCGTGGATATGTCGCATTTCCTCGAATTCGTGGGCGATGCGGGCCTTGCACCTTCCGCATCCTGTTCCGAATCCTGTGAGGCGCTGAAGATCCTCAAGGGTCTTGGCCTGGTCTGTCACAACAAGATGCTCAATCATCTGGTCGGTGACGCCCTTGCATTCGCAGAGAATCTTTGCAATTGATTTCTTGTACGGATTGTCACGTCCGTTCTTCTCAAGATAGTCATCAATTGCAGCCCTAAGGGCCTTGTCACCAAGAACAGAGCAGTGGAACTTGTGCTCAGGAAGTCCGCCCAGGGCATTTGTGATCATGTCAGGGGTAATCTTATAAGCCTCTTCCAGGCTCATTCCCTTGACCATCTCACTCATCATGGATGTGCTTGCGATTGCGCTTGCACAGCCGTATGTCAGCCATCTGATATCGGTGATCTTGTCATCCTTTACCTTGATTCCGACTCTCATCTGGTCTCCGCAGGCAAGAGAACCGACTTCTCCCACTGCCTCGGGCTCCCAGTTTTCATCCTTATTCCAGATGTTTCTGGGGTTCATGAAATGATCTTTGACTGTATCCGTGTAGACCCACTGGGCCATGAAACTATCCATTTTCACCTCTTCGGCAAAGATTTCAGGTCATCTCGTAGAGATGGCTCTGAGTCTTTCGATAATTGGAGGAAGAACCTCCAGGACATATTCGACATCCTCCATGGTATTGAACCTTCCGAAGGAGAATCTGATTGAACCGTGTGCAAGCTCCACATCCAGGCCGCCTGCAAGCAGGACGTAGCTGGGCTCAAGGGAGCCTGTTGCACAGGCCGAGCCCGTTGAAACCGCAATTCCGTTCATGTCCAGCATGAGCAGAATCGACTCGCCCTCGACATTCTCAAACGAGACATCGAGAGTTCCGGGCAGGCAGAACTGCCTTTCCTGACATCCGTTTACAACAACGTGAGGAACCTTTGCCAAAATTCCTTCCCTGAGGGCCTCGCGCATCTTCCAAAGACGCCTGTTCTCCTCATCAAGGTTTTCCTGTGCAAGCTTTGCGGCAATGCCTGTTCCGTAGATGCTGATTGTGTTGTAGGTTCCGGCTCTTCTGCCGTGCTCCTGCTCTCCGCCGTGGACATAGGGCATAAACGGAACGCCCTTTTTGGCAAACAGGATTCCAACACCCTTGGGGCCGTAGAACTTGTGTCCGCTGCAGGACAGATAATCAAGATTCCAGTCCTTGCATGAGACTTTGATCTTTCCTATGGCCTGAGTGGCATCGGTATGAAACAGGGCTCCGAAGCTGTGGGCAATCTCCGACACTTCTGCGATGGGCTGGATTGCTCCGGTTTCGTTGTTTCCCGTCATGACCGAGACAAGAACAACATCGGGTCCCATGAGCTTTTTAAACTCGTCAAGCTTGATGCGTCCGTCATGGGCAACAGGAACCTGGTCCACGTGGATACCGTTTTCTTTCAGGTATTTGACCGTCTCGATAATCGAAGGATGTTCGATTGTGGTTGTGACGATCCTTCCGCTTCCTTTTTTCTCAATCAAGGATCTGGCAATCGAAAAGACCGTGTTATTGGCCTCAGATGCTCCGCTTGTGAACGTGATTTCGTCCGTGCTGCACTCAAGAAGAGACGCGATGTTGGAACGCGCATCCTCCACAAGCTTACTGGCCTCACGACCGAAACTGTGCATGCTTGAGGC
>JAGBRG010000254.1 GCA_017632495.1 Spirochaetales bacterium | reverse complement strand
GGCGAGCATCAGCATGCCCTGGAAGAAGTCTGTCCACGAAACTGCGGAGAATCCTCCGAGGAATGTATAGGAAATGATGATGAAGGCAGCAAGATACATTGCCGTATTTGGATTGATTCCAATGACTGTGTTAAAGAGGGTTCCGCAGGCCTTGATGCTGCTTGCCGCATAGACTGTGTAGGCAACAAGGAAGATTATGGCGCAGATTACCTGCATGGCCTTGCTCTTTGAGAGGAAGCGGTTTGTAAGGTACTGCGGGATTGTGATTGAATCCTTGGCTGCGGTTGAATATCTGCGGAGGCGAGGGGCCTCGATTATCCAGCTGAGTGCATAGCCTATGGCAAGGCCGATGGCAATCCAGGTCTGTCCCAGACCCAGGGCATAGACAGAAGCGGGAAGTCCCATCAGAACCCATGCGCTCATATCGGATGCGCCGGCCGAGAGGGCTGATACCCACGGACCCATTTTTCTTCCGCCGAGGAAGTAGTCCTTCTCGTTACCGCTTTTCAGTTTGATGAAGAAATGAATACCTATTCCAAGCATGAAGAATAGATAGAAGATAAAGACCAACAGTTCGGTATTCATGCAACATGCCCCCGTGATGCTAAATGCAACTTTTTTCAGAAGACTACCATAAGATAAAGCAGAAGTTCAATAAAGAAACTGTTTTTTATTGGATAATTTTGCATAAATATTCATTTTTACGCAGCCTGAGGGATTCTGAGCAGTATCTTTCATGAATTCATGTGAAAATGTATAATAGCCCTCGGACACAAAAAGGATTGTCCGACTAGGAGATATATTAGGAGATATATTATGAGTGAACAACGTGAGAAGCTTGGTAGCAGACTTGGTTTCATAATGCTCAGCGCAGGCTGTGCCATAGGATGCGGAAACGTATGGAAATTCCCGTGGATGACCGGTCAGTTCGGCGGAGGCGGTTTTGTTCTCATCTATATTTTCTGTCTCGCACTTCTGGGATTGCCGTCACTTACCATGGAGTTCGCAATAGGCCGTGCATCGCAGGCAAGTCCTGTGAAGATGTATCAGAAGCTGGAGAAGCCGGGTCAGAAATGGCATATTCACGGCATCTTCTGTCTTATCGGAAACATCGCCCTTATGTCGTTCTACACCGTTGTCACGGGTTGGATGATTTATTATTTCGTCAAGTTCCTTACCGGACAGTCACAGAGTCTCGGATTCGTCTCCATGATTACAAATCCGACAGTCAACGTTGTTTATCTTCTGATTGCAGTTGTTGTCGGTTTCGGAGTCCTCTGCTTCAATCTTCAGGGAGGACTTGAGAGAATCACAAAGTACATGATGACAGCTCTTTTGGTTCTGATGATTGTTCTTGCAATCCATAGCGCCACTCTTAAGGGTGCCAAGGAAGGCCTTGCCTTTTATCTGGTTCCGGATTTCTCAAAAATTAACGGATCTGTCATTGTAGGTGCCATGAACCAGGCGTTCTTCACGCTGTCCATCGGTATCGGTGCCATGTCGATTTTCGGAAGCTATATCGGAAAGGAGCGCTCGCTGATGGGCGAGTCTCTGAACATCATCCTGCTTGATACCTTTGTTGCAATCATGGCAGGTTTCATCATGTTCCCGGCTTGCTTCACATACGGAATTCCTCTCAACGCAGGACCGTCTCTTCTGTTCGACACCATGGCCACTGTTTTCAACACGATGGCCGGAGGCCGTATCTGGGGAACACTTTTCTTCCTGTTCATGGTCTTTGCGGCTTTCTCTACGGAGCTTGCAGTATTTGAGAATATCCTGGCCTGTATCAGAGAACTCACCGGATGGAGCCGCCCGAAGGGATGTGTGGTCTGCGGAGTTGGCATCTTTGCTCTTTCTCTGACAACAGCTCTGGGTTACAGCGTCTTCCACTTCCAGCCGTTCAAGGCAGGAACCGCTTGGCTTGATTTCTGGGATTTCATCGTAAGTACGAACCTTCTGCCTCTGGGTGCTCTTGTGTTCTCGGTCTTCTGCTGCTACAGAATCGGCTGGGGCTGGGATAAGTTCATCATCGAGGCCAATGCCGGAAAGGGTATGAAGGTCAGACCTTGGATGAAGCCTGTATTCAAGTACTTTGTTCCTATCTGTATCGGTGCACTGTATTTGTACGGACTGTTCTCGTTCGAGTGGAAGTAACGGAAACTAAAATAACAAAACTTCTCAATATGTCAGATTTACTTCTGCCTCCGACAGTGGTAGGATTTTAATATCCAATTAACCCAAAAAGGAGTATCAAATGACAGGAGTACCACTTATTATTGCCTTTGTTCTGGCAATAGCTCTGATGATCATTGCCATTTCAAAGTGGTATATTCATCCGTTCCTTTCAATCATGTGTGTATCAATCCTTCTCGCACTTGTTGCAGGAATCAAGATTGATACAATTCCAACCGTCATCGGTCAGGGATTCTCCGGTACCTTCACATCAATCGGTATCGTCATCATCCTCGGTGCACTGGTCGGAACTCTTCTTGAGAAGACAGGTGCTGCTCTTAAGATGGCAGACTGCGTTGTAAAGCTTGTCGGAAAGAAAAAGCCCGAGCTGGCAATGCTTCTCATGGGATGGATCGTTTCCATTCCTGTTTTCTGCGACAGCGGATTTGTTATCCTGAACCCGATCAGAAAGTCACTGGTCCAGCGCACTCAGAAGAGCTCAGTCGCCAGTACCGTCGCTCTTGCAATGGGTCTTTACATCGCACACTGCTTCATCCCACCAACACCGGGTCCGATCGCAGCTGCCAACACACTGTACGGACAGGGCCTCGGAATGGAGGCAAACCTCATCCAGGTCATGGGAATCGGTGCTCTGTGCTCAATCTTCCCGATGATCGCAGCCTATTTCTTCGCACTCTATATCGGAAAGCGCGTCAAGGCTAAGGACGAGCCCACCGGAGAGGATGCAACAAAGCAGACTTATGAAGAGCTTGTCGCTTCCTACGGAAAGCTTCCCAGCGGCTTCGCATCATTTGCTCCGATTATAGTTCCTATCATCCTCATGGGTCTGTCCTCAGCACTCAGCATGGCAGGAAAGTCTGTTCCGTTCTTCACATTCCTCGGAACTCCTATCATCGCTCTTGCTGTCGGAGTCATTCTCGGTGTTCTTCTTCTTGTCCAGTCCGGAAAGATCAAAGACTTCTATCAGATCACAAATGAGACTCTCAAGACTGTAGGACCGATTCTCTTCGTCACCGCAGCCGGTGGAGTTCTTGGAAAGGTCATCTCTTCAAGTAACCTGATCGACTTCATCAAGAACAATGCTGAAGTTCTGAAGACAATGGGCTATCTGTTCCCGTTCCTGCTTGCTGCAATCCTCAAGACTGCACAGGGTTCATCAACAGTCGCCATCACAACCAGTGCCGGAATCATTGCTCCGATCATGCAGAGCATCGGTTTTGTTACACCGATCGAAGCTGCTTTGGTCGTTGTTGCAATCGGTGCAGGTGCAATGACAGTCTCACATGCAAACGACTCATACTTCTGGGTTGTCACAAACTTCGGAGAGATGGATACCTCTCAGGGTTACAAGACACAGACACTCGGAACATTGATCATCGGTATCGCCTCACTCATTGAGGTTCTGATCCTTTCAATTTTCTTCTGAAATTGATGTGTTTTGATGAAGAAGGCCTGAAGAGATTCAGGCCTTCTTTCCTTTATACTCGAAGCACATCATCGTAATGTCATCGAACTGCTCGGATCTCCGACGAATTTGTTCATAACAATCCCCAGTTGATACTTTCTCACCTATATTATTCTTTGTCCAATTCTATGAACTGAGAATTGTACAGGTCCGCATATATGCCGTTTTTCTTAAGAAGCTGCTCGTGTGTTCCCGATTCGGCTATTCCCTTGTCCTGGATGACAAGAATCCGGTCCGATTTGACAATTGTAGAAAGCCTGTGGGCGACAACGAAGCTGGTGCGGCCTTTCATCAGGATGGACATTCCCTTCTGAACAAGCTCCTCTGTTCTTGTATCAATTGCACTTGTAGCCTCATCCAGAAGGAGGATTTTTGGATCCGCAATCAGGGTTCTTGCAAGGGCTATCAGCTGCTTTTGGCCCTGAGACAGTGTGTCCTGGTCAAGATGGCTGTCAAAGCCCTGAGGCAGAGATTTTATCATATCATCAAGACCCAGTTCGGTGCAGGCATCTTTCATCTGCTCTTCACTGGCCTGTGGATTTCCGTAAAGAAGGTTCTCCTTCACCGTGCCGGAAAAGAGGAAGGAATCCTGCGTCATAACTCCGATGTTGGACCTAAGCGATGCCAATGTGACCTTTGAAATATCCTGACCATCTATCAAAACCTTTCCCTTCACAGGATCGTAGAATCTGGCAATCAGATTGATTATGGTCGTCTTTCCAGCACCTGTTGGACCTACCAGGGCAATCATCTGCCCCGGATTCACGTGGAGGTTCAAGTTCTCAATGATCTGGACATCAGGTTCATCCGGGTATGCAAAGGTGATGTCCTTAAATTCAACCTCGCCCTCTGTGACATTCAGCTTTGTAGCATCCGGGACCTCCTGCAGTATAGGCTGTGTGTCCAGAAGCTCAAAGACTCTCTGAGCGCTTGTAAGCTGGTTTGTGAACTGATTCAACGTTGAGGCTATGGATTTCACAGGTTCCCAGAACAATGCGATGTAGGAAGCAAATGCAATCAGCTGGCCCACGGAGCTCTGTCCGAGTTTGAGCCATCTGACGGCAAAGAGATAGAGAATGAAGTATCCGATTCCCATTGACCAGAAGATTACGAAATTCAGAAGGTCGGCACGCCTTACGGCCTTGTTCCAGGCCTTTTCAACATCCTTGACGATTCTGTCAGCCTCGTCGATGGTTTCTTTCTCTGCCCCGAATGCCTGAATGACTTTGATTCCCGTATAGGCCTCATGGGTATAGGCGTTCATGTTCGAGTTCTTGTGTCTGAACGACATCCAGTTCTTGAAACCTCTGATTGTTATGAAGTATATGCTCAGAATCAGAAGGGGAAGAAGGATTACTGCCGACAGGCTGAGGGCAGGGTTTGTTCTTACCATTATGACCAAAACCGATAGCACCAGGGCCACATTCGGAATCAGTGTGGTAATCAGCTTGGTGAACATCTCCTTGAGGGATGAGACATCGCCTATGAGTCTGCTGAGGATCTTTCCCGTGGGTCGGGAATCAAAGTAGAACAGAGACAGTGTCTGAAGGTGGTCAAAAGCCTCGCGCCTGATATCGTAGACAATCTTGTTGGTGACATCGGCAAGAATTCTCTTGTATCCCAAGGTAAGAAGCCAGCTGAGAACTACCAAAGAGGCGCCTGTGATTATGGTCCTTATCAAGGCTTTTGCATCACCACTAGCGATATTCACATCCACGGCGTACTCACAGATCATGGGCACAATGGCCACGATCAGGGTTTGGACCAAGATCATGGCTATTGATATGATGGTGCGCCCTTTATAGCCTTTCAGATAGCCCAGCGTTCTTGTGAGGGTTTTGAAATTGCTGACATCGGAGGTCTTTTCATCCTGTCTGTATGTGTTAACAGCCATCAGTTCACCTCCTTTTTCTTATCCGGATACTGGGAAATAAAGGTTTTGTAGTAGTTACCCTTAAGAGCCATGAGACTTTTATGATTTCCACGCTCAACAATGCGTCCGTGGTCCAATATTATGATTTCATCTGCATCCCTTACTGCGGAAATTCTGTGGGCGATTATCATCATTGTCCTGTTTGCATGGGATGCTATGGCCTTCTGAACCTTCTTTTCCGTCTCCATGTCCAAAGCTGATGTGGCATCATCGAAAATCAGAAGGGGCCTTTCTGAGGCAAAAGCTCTTGCGATTGAGACCCTCTGCTTCTGGCCGCCTGAAAGTCCCACTCCTTTTTCTCCTATGACTGTGTCATAGCCGTCGGAAAGCTTTGTTATAAAATCATGAGCCGCCGCATCGGTTGCAGAGCGGACTATCAGATCCTGAGAAAGAAGTCCTTTTCTTCCTTTATCCAGATTTGCTGTTATGGTGTCGGAAAAGAGGAAGATATCCTGAGTGACAATTGCCTTGCCGCATCTGGCACTTTCAAGATCTAGATCCCTAAGATCAAATCCGTCTGTTTTAACAGATCCGGAAGTAGGGTCTATAAAGCGCATGGCAAGGTTTGCAATTGTGGTCTTTCCGCTGCCTGTGGCTCCCATAATGCCCAAAGTTTTTCCACTTCTAAGATGAAATGAGACATCGTCAAGGATTTTTGCTCCATTGTTTCCGACTAATGTCACATGGTCAAACTCAAGGTCTCCCGTCTGTTTTTCAAGATGCCTAGGTCCATCCTTTATCAGCGGCTTTGAGTCTACGATGGCGGAAATCTTCTTAAGCGATGCACGGGCTGAGGCGAATTCAGAAAGAATCCATCCGATTTCCATCATCGGCCAGGACAGCTCTCCTGTGTAGACGACTATGGCTGAAAGCTCTCCCAAGGTCATGCTTCCGTTTATCACCTGAAGTCCGCAAAAGAGGACAGAGGCCAGAAGCATGATTCTTCCAAGTGCCTCCATCGGGGAAATCCAGTTTGCCCAAAGATAGTCGAGTCTCAGAAAATGTCTGTTGTATGAGCAGTGGCTTTTGTCGAATCTTCTGGCTTCCTCACGCTCTCGGCCAAAGGCCTTGACTGTGCGGATTCCGCTTAATGTCTCCGTTGCGCTTTGGTTCATTGCGGCAATATCGTCGGATTTCTTTTCAGAAAGTCGTACTCCCTTGGGCTCGGAAAGAATTGCAAGAATTCCGATTACAGGCATGATGATCAAAGCGGGCAGGGAGCCTTTGAGACTCAGCCTTATCATGCAGTACGACATGTAGATCAGATGGATGACGATGTATGAGAAGAACATGAAGATGAAGCCGCAGGAGAAACCGATGTTCTCGATATCCTGCTTGGTGCGGCTCATAAGTTCTCCGGGGTTGTTGTCATGAAAGAAGTGCTGGTCCTGGGCCATCACGCTTCTGAAGGTTTCCTCTCTGAAACAGGTCTGCATGGCGGATGTGAGGCAGTCTGACGAGTATTCCTGAATATAGTTTGCAAGGCCTGCGATGACATACACTGCAAGTAGCGGAACGGCCAGGGAAAAGAACAGTTCCCCATGCCCGCCTACAATGCATGTATCAATGATTTTCTGTATGTATTTCGGCCCTGAAGCGACAAAGAAGACTCCGAAGAATGTAAAGACAGCGGATGTCAGATAAAGCTTCCAGTTTCTGAGGGCGTATTTAAATATCCTGCGCATAAAAAATGATAATCAGTTTTCAGAATGCGAGAACCATATCGACTTTATTGTCGTGTGGTTGCTGGGGCAGATCTCCCACCAGCTGAGAACTCCTGCAGATTCCTATAGCTGTGAAACCTGCCAAGGTGGATTTCTCCATCATGGCAAGAACCTGGTCATAGTATCCTGCACCTCTTCCCAATCTGGCTCCGAATTCTGTGAAGGCAAGTCCGGGTACCAGGATAATTCCTTGTATGGGATGAAATATATCATTGCACTCTTTTATGTTCAATATACGTTCGCTTTCGACGGTTTTTGTTCTGTTTCCAAGTGTTTTCAGATGCATCCGCCAGTTTCTGTCTGCAATGTCAAAGACTCCTGGCTGATTGTCAGGGAAGGCCACTGTTTTTCCGTCTTCTATGGCCCTGACTATGAAAAGGGAAATATCTACTTCGCTTTTCAGGGGAACATATGCAAGAACGACCTTGGCACTTTTGTACTGCTCAAGTGTGCAGATTCTGTCCGACACAACAGAAGGGTCCGGTCCGGGAACTTCTGAGAGTTCCTTGAGAATTGTTTTTCGCATCTCATTCTTTTCCATGACCCCTCCGCATGGTAAAAACAAAGGGCAGCTATCGCTAGCTGCCCTTGTCTGCCGTCTCCAGGAATTGAACCAGGGACACATGGATTTTCAGTC
>JAGBRG010000253.1 GCA_017632495.1 Spirochaetales bacterium | reverse complement strand
ATTTCGGGAATCTCGTTCTACAATGTAAACTTTGACTCAACTCAGAAGATTGTGGCAGGCAACACAGCTAGAGAGCTCGCATATAAGAACGCCTACGAAAAGGCCCAGCTGTATGCAAAGCAGGCGGGCCTTGAGGTTTCAAGACCCCTTTCAATCAACGAAGGCTACACTTCCTATGCAACAGCCAACTACAAGCGCGCCTATGCCGAGGATTCAATGGTTATGATGGCAACAGAAGGTGCCGCACCTGCATATGCAACCCAGACACCCACAGGTCTTCTTTCAGCAAGCGTCGATGTCAGCATAACATTCGAACTTAGGTGATATTGTTGACTTCTGTGTGTTCAAAATTGTAGTATTTGGGGGCTGTAGCTGATAGGCCGTTAGCCCAATGGTTAGGGCACCGGGTTTTGGCTCCGGTTATAGTAGTTCGATTCTACTACGGCCTGCTTTCAGAAGCTCACCTTGATGGCAACCTGATTGCCTGAGACGGTGAGCTTCTTTCTTTTTGTCAGAAGCACATGACAGCTGCCGCTTCCGGTAAGAAGAAGAACTTCCCCCTCTTCTACCTTTATATCCGGTCTTCTGTTGACCATGTCAAAGTCATTTCTGAAAGTCCACTCACTTACGGGCTTTCTGTAGATTCTTTCAAGCTCCTTTGGATCTTCAAAAACAGGAATGACAGCTCTTGTATCTAGAGTGTCGTAGGCCTCCTTTGTAGAAACCTTCTCCCCTTTTTCCGAAATAATAAAGCCCTCAAGATCTGTTCTTGCCTCAATGGGAACGACAGTCTCTCCAAGTCCGCTTACAAGTGCGGCCCTGTAGCCATGGACAAAGAACGGAACATCGCATCCTACTTTCATTGCCACTTTTGTCAGTTCCTCAGTTGTCATCGGCTTGGAAAGAAGGCTGTTCAGGTACAGTAAAAGAGATGCCGCATCAGAAGAGCCTCCTCCAAGGCCTGCCTGAGAAGGAATTCTCTTTGTCACTTTTATTATCAGCTTTCTGTCAAAACCGGTTATCTCATGCCAGACTCTGGCTGCCTTATCCAAAGTAGACTTTCCCTTCTCACAAAGACCTTCAAGCCCGGTCACTTCTGTCTCAAAAGGACCTGGTTGCAGATCCACCTCGATTGTGTCATAGAGGCTGCATCTTTGGAAAATCGAGACAATCGGATGATAGCCGTCAGGCCTTCTTTTCCCTACGGCAAGATGCCAGTTCACCTTTGCAAATGCTTTCAGTTCCACAGACCAAGCTCCTTCATCTTTTCAGTCGTCTTTCCGTTCCAATCAACATTCGCCTGAGGGTTGCCCGGACTCGGATGGATAATACTGGACACAATCCTGTCTTTATCATCATTTACGGCCTCAAGTTTGGCCTGGGCATACTTTCCTATTCCAATCAAAGCCTTTGGATTAATGAGGTCAATTATGTCTTTAAGGTATGAATCACACACATCCTCCAGCGCTTTTCTCTCGTCTTTGGGCAGATGATCCGGAGTGAAGTTCTTTGCTGTCTTTCCGCAATCCAGAAATCCCAGCGGGCAGTAATTGAATATGCAGTGGTCCTTGAAAAAGTCATCAGGATCTGGCCATCTTTGAGAAATCAGACCCCACAGCCTTTTCCCGCTTCCTTCTGAGCGCTTGATATTCATGCCTTCCACAGGCCTATTCGGATGCTCCTTCTTGGGCTTATTAACAGGAAGAGAAAGCTTCAGATAAGTTCTGACCGCATTGACCTCACCGAAAGGAACACCTGTCTGCATCATGCCAAATGGCCCTGGATTCATCCCAAGAAACAGCACAGTGGCACTCTGTCTGACATAGCGCTTAAGATATGCCTCATGCATATCCCAAGCATAATCCAGAGGATTGTAGATATATCCGTCATATGAGAAAGACAGCGCATCAACTTCATCTCTGAGGCGCAGTGTTCTTTTAATCAGAGTTTGTGTGAAGTCCATATAGCCCTCAAGTAGACAATCCAAGGCGCTGTTTGAGCGCATTCTGAGTAACTTCAGAGACATTTATTTTTTCACTGACAGCCATTTCATCCAGCCATTCCGGTAAGGAAATATTACGTCTTACATATCTGCTTTTGTTTCTTCGCCTGAAAGAATCGACATCTACATCAACAAGGAAAACAGAGGATTTTCCAGCAGATGCAAATACACTTGATTCAGGAACGACCTCATCAATTGGAGTTGGAACTGGAAAACTGGAATCAGCCTTAGTACAAAGATAATTGCCTATATAGTCCTTTGCCATAGAGAACGCATCATATATACCGTAACCCTCTGTCATTCCATTGATATCAGGGATATAGACAAGCACGGTTTCTTTTTCATCTTTTGTTTCTGTGAAAATAACCGGATAAATTTGCATCATATTCTCCTTTCATTATACACACTGAATACACATCGTCAAGCTACATATGAATCGTCAACCAGCCTTAACAAGGTCAGGATGGTCAGGAGCCTTATCAACCTCATCTTTAAGGCGCAATGTTCTTTCAATCAGCTCCTGCGTGAAATCCATAACAGAATTATCACTCCGCAGGGGCCTCTTTTCAAGCCAGTCTGAAAAGCCTGTAATAATTCGATGTTGATGGAAAGCCTCGTTGACCTCGTTGACCCCGTTGACCTCGAAGGCACCCTATCAAGGCTATCAAAACCATGTAGACAAAACAAAGCAACTAAGTTAACATCTTACTCGCATGGGCGTGTAACTCAGCGGGAGAGTGCCACCTTCACACGGTGGAAGTCGTTGGTTCAAACCCAATCGCGCCTAAACAGAAACGGGACCCAAGCGGTCCCGTTTTCTGTTTAATGCGGTCGTCTTGGGTTTGAAACGGAGCGTAAAGCAAAGCCTCCGGTGGAGGGTTTGCAGCGGAGGTGGCCTAGGCCGGACTTCAGGTAGGCTTAGGCAAACCCAATCGCGCTAGTATTGACCGAAAGTTGAAAACCTGATTGTTTTTGCTATCCGGACAATAAAAACATTGACAGTAATAGAAACCGTCTGATAGTTATTGAATTGAATGAAACGCTTTATACCTCTTCTGCTGTTTTCTTTATCCATTCTCCTATTGTTGGTTGCTTGTTCTTCTACTCGGATTCCTATGGTCTGTCCTTCTTGTGGAAGTACTAGTTGGCGTATGGTGACAGAAGTAAAAGACAGTTACGATTTTATGAAAGGACTTGCAGGAAATAGGCTATTAGGCGGTTGGGGTTGGTTAGCAGGAAAAGGTAAAAATCATAAGATCTATTTTTGTTCTGATTGTGGTTTTGAGTGCGCTTATTAACCACTAGTTATTATGGAGTTTAAAATGAAAAAAACTGTCGCTTTATTGTTGTTGCTTGTTGTTCTGTCGTCGGTATGTGTTTTTGCTGATACCAACCAGTTCCTGCGATTCGGAATTGATGGTGGATTTGATTATTATTTTATGGATGGAGAAACAAGAGCTGGAACTACTTTGGGGTCTTCAGCTTTCGTAGGTTGGGAAAACAATGACTTCAGCTTCTCAATAGAAGCCATGATTCATAATTATGGATACTCTACAAACATTGCATATTCAAGATATTTTAATAATGGTTTATTTGTGGGAGGAGAATTCGAACTCGGGGTATCAACAGGAGATAATCTATTAGGTATAGGTTGCATAGGTATTTTCGGAGTCAGGTTGGCAGGAATCGGCAGGAGCTGGATGGATCTGGGTTTGGGTCTTCAGTATGATTACGGAAAGCAAACAGCTTATGATGAAACAACATACGAACCTTATGAAAGCACCTTCTCTTCATTGTCGCTCACGTTGTGCATAGAGGATTTCTGTCCTATTTCCGATTCTCTGACCATGATATTTGCTGCATCTGTCGCAGGTATTGATATTTTCTCAAAGGCAACAGACATAAATGGAGACTGGGCATCAGACACTACCAAGACTTTCGGAATCGCCTTAAGAACTGCTCTTAAATACAGTTTCCCGGCAGAAGGGTTTAAACCACATCTGAAAACCAAGTGATCATTCAAGGGTCGGTTATCCGACCCTTATTTTTTTGGCAAAAGGGCAAAAAAAAGGGTTTTGAGAACTTGTCACAGCTTTCAGGATTGGGGTGGGGAGAAAAACCTGCAGCACGTTCTACAAAACCTTAATTGAACAATAGCATGTTTTTAGTTTTAAGGCAATATTTTTACTAAATTATGTTCTATTTGTTATGATTAAGGCCTTGTCAGTAAAATCTGATTCCATCTTCTTCCATGACAATTGTGGGCGTGCAATGGTGCATTTTGTGGGTCTTTACGAACTCGGAAAGACTTATGGAATCAAGATTTGACAAATCCTCAGGCCTGTATGAAAGCTCAAGTGTCACACTTTCGCAGGTGTCGGTGACATAGCAGATGCCCTGATGAAGCTCCATGAAGCTCTTCATGGCGGGAATAAGCTTTGCGTTGCCTGTTTTCTCAAACAGAGACTGAACAAAGTCATCCTGAAGAATCCAGATGTCCTCATCTTCGGATCTGTTTGTCTGACGCATCCATTTCATGAAAAGAGAAAACAGATTGCAGGCAGTGATGTTCAGTGTCTCAAGGATGCAGTGTATCCACATGCAGCTTTGGCCCTTTGTATAAAAGAGGTCCATTCCCTGACGAAGAGAAAGGGCTACCCTTATGTCATGTTCATCCATAGTGGCGGTGCGTATGACGGTGCGCTCGACATCAGAGCCGGGAACAAGGCCAAGCTCTGAGGCTCTTAAGGCAAGCTCGGTTCCGGGCAAAAGGGACAGAACAAAGCAGTCGATGTTGCTGGGCATAAGCGACACGGCATGGTTTATGGTATTTCTGAATTTGTTCAGGTTGTCTCCGGGAAGGCCGATTATCACATCAAGACCAAAGGACACTCCCTTGGAGGCAAGAAGCCTCACCTTCTCGTCAAATAGTTTCTTATCAAGGCGGCGGCCGATGTTTCTGGAGACCTCCTCGTCTATGCTCTGAAGGCCGATCTGAAGCGAACAGTTAAGATCTGCGAACATTGACGCAAGCTCTTCATCGACAAGTTCGGCTCGGATTTCAAATGTGAAATGCATATCTGAAGGCGCTATTTCCAATAAAAGACGCATGATGGTCTTGGCCCGCTCAATGTTCAGATTGAAGGTCGGATCAAGGACAAAGACGTTCTGGATATTGTGGCTGATAAGATAATCCAGCTCTTTGGAGATGCGGTCCAGAGGATAGTCGCGCACGGTTCTTTTTCCGCGGGATTCAAAACAGAAGGCGCATGTGAAAGGACAGCCTCTGGTAAGTTCCCAGAGAACCGAATCATATTCGGATATCACAGAATCCGCCTGACCTGACAGAAACGGCGATACCAGCTTTGACAGATCCGGAAGTTTCGAAGATAAAGGCGAGATGAATTTTCGGGTTATAAGGCCATCGATCTGGAGGTTCTCGGGCTTCTTTCCATCCAGGATGCTGCGAAGAGCCAATACGGAGGAGATTTCGCCCTCGCCAAGGACTGCAAAATCCAGCCATGAAGGGAGGCCCTTGGAAAAATCGATGGTGTGCGGGCCGCCTGCAAAAAGAAGGACTTCAGGGGCCAGAGTGCGGATTTCATTTGCGAAGGTCTGAAACCAACGGCTGTTCCAGATGAACATGGAAAGCCCGATTGCAAACGGGGATCTGGATACGGCCAAGCGGGCCTCGGCGATGGGATCGTCGGGGATGAAGTGCTGAAAAAGCTCAGCTTCAGGGAGGCCTTCTGTGTAATTGATTGTTGTCTTGATACAAAGTGCGCCCATCGGGAAACTCATAATGGATTTCTCGATGGCGCAACAGTGGATTTCAATGTGATTCATGACACTAGGAAATCAGTCGTCTTCCTTGGATGTCTTTGCGTATGAAAGGGCTCTGAGAGCATTGTCAAACTTCTGGAACTTACCGTTCTTGAGTTTGATGCTTACAGATGTGCCCTGGTTTCCTGCGACCTTTACAATGTACTCGGTGGCTTCAACCTTTGTCTTGAAGTATTTGATGATTTTGTCACTACCCTGGCGCTTTACGCCCCAGCCTTTTCCCTCATAGAAGCTGAGAATATGAATGTCTTTGACTTCCTTGACTTCTTCTTTCTTAACTTCCTTCTTGGATTCCTTTGCTGCCATTTTTAACCTCCGCAAAACATTTGAAATGTTCTATACAGCCATTTTACCACAACATGGAGCTTCCGAGGATGAAAACTAAAAAAAAACTAGACCAAAGTGGCGGCAATCTCCGCACAGCGCATTCCGTCTACTGCTGCGCTGACAATTCCACCGGCATAGCCTGCCCCTTCTCCGCACGGAAAAAGACAAGTTGTGTTTATACTCTGAAGTGTCTCGGGATCTCTTGAGATTCTGACAGGACTGGAGGTTCTGGTCTCTGTTCCTATCAGCGTAGCCTCTTCTGTGAGAAAACCTCTGGCCTGACTTGAAAAGACTTCAAAGCCCGCCTTAAGTGCCCTGCATGCAAAATCAGGCAAAACATCCCAAATATTCGAGCATGTAAGACCAGGAGAATAGCTTGAAGGTGCTGTACTTGAACTTGTGTGTTTTTGCAGAAAATCGGTCATTCTCTGAGCCGGGGCCTTTTGGGTGCGTCCTGAGGCAAGGAAAGTGCGGTTTTCAAGCTCATATTGAAGATCTGCCATAGCAAGCGGGTCTAAAGCAGCCGTATCCTGATTCAGAAGCGTCACCGGAAACTCCACAACCATGCCGCTGTTGGCCCATTTTGAGCCTCGGCTACTGGGAGACATTCCGTTTACCACAACCTGATCCATATCGGATGCTGCGGGAACTACAAAGCCTCCGGGACACATGCAGAACGAATAGACGCCCATCTTTCTTCCCTCGACTTCAACCTGAGTGGAGAAGCTGTATTCGGCAGCAGGAAGAAATTGTCCTCGACCTGCAGGGTTATGATACTGAATTTGGTCTATCAGGTGCTGAGGATGCTCAAGGCGAACCCCCATGGCAAGGTCTTTTGCAGAAATCGATACACCCTTTTCTTTAAGCATTCTGAAGGTATCACGTGCTGCATTTCCCACGGCAAGAATCACAGGACCGAAGAAAGTGCTCTGCTTTCCGCTTACAAGGTCTTTTGCCACAAGGCCTGTGCAGCGTCCGTTTTCAATGACAAGTTCTGTTGCAAGAGTCTGAAAAAGAACCTGGCCTCCGTGTGAGACAATAGCATTTCGCATTGCCTCGATTATCTTGGGAAGTTTGTCCGTTCCGATATGAGGATGGGCATCGCAAAGAATGTCTTCGGATGCTCCGAACTGCACGAATGTTCCCAGGACCTTTGAGTTCTCACCTCTTTTCTTGCTCCTGGTATAGAGTTTTCCGTCAGAATAGGCACCGGCTCCCCCTTCTCCGAAGCTATAGTTTGAATTGGGATCTACAAGATTATTTCTGGAAATCTCTGCGATATCCAGTCGTCTTGAATGGACATCCTTTCCGCGCTCGATGATTACAGGTTTAATGCCTTTTTCCAAAAGTGTGAGGGCTGCAAAAAGCCCCGCAGGTCCGCTTCCGACAATGATGACCTGCCCCTTTGATGGGTCTGTATCCTTCAATTCCATACCTTGGCAGATATTATCATCAGGGTCGATGCGGCAGACAAGATCCACAAAGATATCGCGCCGTCTTGCATCGATTGACCTTCGGATTATCACCATGCGCCTGTCCGCTGTTATTCCAAGAGCCCTTCTCAGGGCTTTATCATCAAAGGCTTTGTTGGGTGCAAGTCTGAGCGTGACATCTTTCTGCATATGTGGATGATAACTTCAATAATGGTTTTTGTGTACCCTAAAGACACCTTGAAGGCATTGCGTCCTTTCTGCTAAAACAGAGACGTGAACGCACTTTCCGTATACAACGTCTCAAAGTCCGTCAAGGACGAAAACCTTTTCTCAAACGTAAGCTTCGGGCTTGAAATGGGAGAGCACCTTGGTATCATCGGAAAAAACGGGGCCGGAAAGTCCACATTCCTCAACCTCATCGCAGGTCGCCTTGAGCCCGACGAGGGAGAGGTCACCATCAACAGCTCATGCCGAGTCGCATTCTTGGAGCAGGATGTACGCTTTCCCGAAGGCTGCACCCTCTCCGGCTTTCTCCGCCTGAGCGATGACGAGCACATCCGCATTCTCACAGACTACGAAAACGGCAACCATGACCTGAT
>JAGBRG010000252.1 GCA_017632495.1 Spirochaetales bacterium | reverse complement strand
TGTCGCCCAGGGCCTTCATCTCGCCTTCAGCGTACTTGTCATGGTCCTGAAAGTGCTTTCTTCCGTCTCCGTCAAAGCGGGGAATCACGTGTACATGGATATGAGGAACTTCCTGCCCTGAAGCCGGGTCATTGTTGATGATAATGTTGGATCCCTGGTTTCCAAGAACTTCCCGCTGCTTCTTCTCAATCTTCTTTGCCACAAGTACAAGGTGGGTCAGAACATCATCCGGGCAGCTTCCGATGTTAGGGTAGACCTTTCTGGAGATTACAAGACAGTGGCCCTTTTTGACTGGATTGATATCCATGATGACAAAGCAGACTTCGTCCTCATAGATTTTTGTGCTGGGAATTTCCCCTTTCTCTATCTTTGTGAAAATTGTATCCATGGCATTAGGATACAACTCCTTACTTCATTTTCCAAGTGTCTTGAATCTGCTGGTGTTGGCTTTCTTCTTTCCCTTTTTGGAAGGCGCCTTCTTCTGCATCTCGGCTTTGGGTTTTTTAAAACTATGTCTTGCAGATCTTTCGGGTCTTTCAGGTCTTTCGGCTCTTTGACGGCTTTCCTTTTTAGTCTCCGAATTGCGGTCATAGAGGTCAGCTATTATTCCGTACTTGGAAGTATCTGTAGCTCTACCATACTTATCATTGAGAAGCGCGGCAATAATATTAGTAGTATGGTGGCTTTCTCCCAGAAGCTTTGCAAGTGAATACATGGACTCAGGACACTTTCCCTGTTCTGCATCGGAAATGATTCTCTTAAGGTCTTCAAGAAGGGTTTTCTTCTTGGCTTCGATGATTTCCTCCACAGAAGGAACTCTTTTTTTCTCAATCTCTGTCTTGGCTATCTTCTTGTAGAAGGCAAGCTTTCTGAACTCCCTGGGATTGATGAATGTCACCGCCAATCCCTGTTTTCCGGCACGTCCTGTTCTTCCGACTCTGTGGATGTAACTTTCAGGGTCCTCCGGGAGGCAGTAGTTGATAACATGGGTAAGATCCGGAATGTCTATGCCGCGTGCAGCTACATCGGTTGCAACCAGAATGCTGATTCTGTGTTCTCTCATTCTGTGAACGATGAGCTCTCTCTGTGTCTGTGACAGGTCTCCGTGAAGGGCCTCGGCGTTATAGCCCATAGAGATGAGCTTTTCTCCGATCTCGTCGCATTGGATTTTTGTTCTGCAGAACACAAGGCCGTAGAAGTTCGGGTCCATGTCTATGGTGCGCCTGAGGGCCTCGAGCTTATCCTTTTCATATACCTCATAGAAGATCTGCTTTGTGAGGCTGCTTGTCATGTCACTGGTCTGGACCTTTATAAGCTCATAATCGTGCATGAAAGTAGATGCAAGCTTTAAAATGGGCTGGGGCATGGTTGCGGAGAAGCAGAGCATCTGACGGTCTTCGGGCATCTGGGAAAGGATGTTCTCAATGTCCTCGATAAAGCCCATGTCCAGCATCTCGTCGGCCTCGTCAAGGACGCAGACTCTGACGTCTTCAAGGGAAAGGGTCTTTCTTTCGAGGTGGTCCTGGACTCTGCCGGGGGTGCCTACAACAATGTCTACGCCGTCTTTGAGGTTTCGAAGCTGGATGTTGTAAGAGGCTCCGCCATAGATTGCCACGGTCCGTACTGTTCTGCCGTAGGCCAGGCTCTGAATCTCTGTGCAGACCTGGGTGCAGAG
>JAGBRG010000251.1 GCA_017632495.1 Spirochaetales bacterium | reverse complement strand
CGATAGCCGCAGAGATTCCTGTGGCGTATTTGTACACATAGTAGGCATTGTAGAAGTGGGGGATTCTCAGACCCTCAAGGTCGGAGTTCTCTTCAAGAACCATCTCTGGTCCGAAATAGGCTTCAAGCAAGCCCCTGTAAGTCTTTCTCAATGTCGAGGCCGTCAGAATCTGTCCCTGTTCCTGCTGTGTGTGACACAGAAGCTCAAACTCAGCGAACATGGTCTGGCGGAAAAGTGAGGCAATCATGTCATCGATCTGCTTTGCGATGATGTATGTTCGCATCTCGTCGCTTTCAGCGTTGTCTGTCAGGTATTTTGCAACAAGCTGCTCGTTGAATGTGGAAGCGACCTCGGCTTCGAAAATGGTGTAGTCATAGCACAGAAACGGGTTGTTACGTTTGGAGTAGTAGCTGTGCATGCTGTGTCCGCCTTCGTGAGCCAGAGTGAAGACATCGCCCAGAACATCTTCCTTGTAGTTGAGAAGAATGTACGGAGCTCCGATGAAGCCTCCGCTTGAAAAGGCTCCGCTTCTTTTTCCCTTGTTCTCATAGCGGTCGACCCAGCGGTCAGTGGTGATTCCCTTGTAGAGGGTCTTCACGTAGTCCTCGCCAAGCGGCTTTAAGGCCTGCTTGACAATCTCGGTGGCCTGCTCATATGTCTTGTGGGTCTTGATGGAACCTACAAGTGGGACATAGACATCGTAGTGCCTGAGTTCCGAAAGTCCCAGAATGCGTTTTCTCAGAGCGTAGTAGCGGTGTAGTAATGGAAGGGCCTTGTGAACGGCCTCGATCAGGCCGGTGTAGACGCTTTTGGGAACATCGTCCCTGTAAAGGGCAGCATCCAGAGCTGTATCAAAGCCGCGAACCCGTGCGTTGAAGATGTCCTGCTTTACGCTTGCGGCGTACAAGGTGGCCAGTGTCTGCTCGTGGGATCTGTAGGTCTCATAGAACTGCTCATAGGCGCGGCGTCTAAGATCTCTGTCCGGCTTTAACATGAACGATACCCATGTGCTCTGTGAAAGAGGCATGCCGTCAACGCTACCGAAATTCATATCCACGTTTGTGAGCATCTCAAAGGCTTTGCTTGGGGTGCCCTGAAGCTCGGACTGCTTGGCTAAAATCTCCTCTTCAGAAGGAGACAGGGTGTGGTTTTTCTGGCGAAGAATCTTTTTCAGATAGACTCTGCAGTCATCAAAGTCCTTGTCTTCGATGATCTTCTCAAGGTTCTTGATTTCAAGGATCTCGGGGTCCATGTAGCTTACGGCGGCAATGAGGTCCGTATATACCTGGGAAATCGTTCCGATCATCCTCTGGTTCTCAGGGTCGTCGGACTGGGCTTCGTACTTCAGCGATGCATAGACATAGACCTGCTCGGCCAGCATCATGGAATCTGACAGCCACTTCATGGCAGAAAGAAGGACCACAGGGCTCTTTGCCATGGTTCCCTTGAACTTTCCGGCTTCGTCTATCTTCTTCTTGAGGCGGCCAAGGTCGGTCTCCCAAGCTTCATCACAGGGATAGAGGCTGCTTAAGTCCCATTTGTCGCTTTCCGCTACCTGACTTCTCAACAGTATATCTTTACTCATTATCAACCCTCAGATCATCTTCAAAATGCTTCTGGCAGCACGACCACGGTGGCTATACAGGTTCTTTCCACCATCCGGCAAAGTGGCCATGGAGCATCCTGCTGCATTGCAGAAGAAGACGGGGTCGTAGCCAAAACCGCCGTTTCCCTGTACTTCTTCATGAAGGATGTGACCATCTGCATGCTCCACTGCGCAGTAGACTGTGTATCTGTCCTTGATAAGGACCATTGCGCAGACGAAGAAAGCCTTTCTCTTTTCCTCAGGAAAGTCCTTCATCATCTTCAGAAGAAGCTGGTTCTTCTCATGTGCGCTTAAAAGAGGACCTCCGTCCTCGGCTCCGAAGCGGGCTGTTCTTACACCCAGAAGGCCGGGCAGGGCAGGGACAACAAGGCCTGAGTCATCTGCCAGGACGGGAAGGCCCATGTCTTTTGCCACATCATAGAGGGCATTGGCCTTGATCATGGCATTGTCAAGGAAGGTTTCCCCGTTTTCCTCGCAGTCGAAAGAAAGCCCCAGATCCTTTGGAAGAACTATTTCATGGGGCGAAAAAAGCTGTGATATCTCGTGTCTTTTATGCTCGTTCGAGCTTGCCAGAAGTATTCTCATAATTTGAGGATAAACGATTTGCCAAAGCTGTTCAACAATGGTTCCTGATACCTATGCCAAATACCCTGAAAGGTTCGAATCTCGTAAGCCGGTTATCCTTGAATCTGGGATGCTTTGTCTCCTCTATGATCTGTGCATCGCTAATGACTCGTTCAAGAATCTGCTTGCCGCACAGGACATAGTTGGCTACGATACTGGGCTCAAGATTCAGAATCGATGCAACGGCCGCATATGATATGTTCATCTTGGCATTGAAAAAGCTTTTAAGCGATTCCTTGAGACGTCTTCTGTTCAAATCCGCTTTCTTTTTATAGACTTCCGGATTCGGGGCCATTCTGGCGTGGCCTTCATACTCAAGAATCTTTGCCCAATGAAAATCAACCATATTGGAAAGATAGAATTTGCTGTATCGGGTATTGTTTTCTCTTTCCTGGATTACGCAAAGACGCTGAGCGATTATCAGAGTCTGCTCTCTGTCGCAGTTAATCGACTCACAGAAGCCGTCTATCACATCACGAGACAGAAACGGAATGATTGTGCAAAAGAATGTGAAAAGCTTCTTTCTTCTGCTTTTGACTCGTGAGCACATGTATCTTAAGGCATTGAACATCAGAGCCTTTTTTCTTCTTTCCTCCCTGGCGCCCTCCCTTGATAAGTACAGCTCTTCCGGACTACACTCAGCAACATTCATGGAATAGGGACTGCTGAACTGGGTGTATGAGCTGTACATGTATATCGCCTTGAGCTTCGCGTTAAGGTATGCCATGGCCCGGTTTTGAAGAGACTCCTTAAGATAGGGGAAGAAATGACCTTTGTTATTCCGAAAGCCGTCAATGATTAAGTCTAAATCATCATTGATGAAAAGGACAAAACCCGACATCTCCTCCTCATCCAGAAGCATGCGAAGGTCCTCCATGAAGTAGATTTCAACTATGATCATGTCCTTGAGTTTCTCATACATCTTCATGACATCCGGATTGTCCTTTCCGTATACTTTTTTCATGGATAGGTATGTCTTAAGGTTAAGTGAAATCAACTGTTCGCCGTTCATGTAAGAAAGCGTATCAGATGAAAAAAGACCCCGAAACTTCCAAAGGCCCGAACCACATAAAAAACTCATGTTTTTTGTGTGTCATGCAAAAAGGGGATAAAAAAAGACCATTGCAATCAAGCAACGGTCTTTGTCTTGTTCAGTACAGACTTACTGATCGATTTCAATATCCGTGAACTCCGGAATATCCACGGCATCTCCTCCGATGGAAGAGAACGCCTCGGCAATCTCCAGATCAGGAACATTAAGGTCAATGTTGTCCAGTCCGATTTCATTCAGACTTTCAAGCGATGTCTCAATACTCTGAGCGATGCGTTTCTCATCCTCTTTGTAGTTGTCGACATAAGCCTGGAGTTCCTCATTATGATTTGTTATGAGCTTGATGTCTCTCCTAAGGTTTTCGTTTTCGGCTCTGAGCCTGGACATATAGGCGGAAGCCTTCTTAACTCTTTCCTCAAGAAGCAACATGTTTTCATAAACTGTCATGGCGAACCCCCTGACCTTATGTTAAATCCTTTTTGTTCAGGACTCAAGCCTCAAGTGTCTTCTTGGCTGATGCGACCAGGGCGCTGAATGCGGCCTTGTCCTCAATAGCCATGTTTGAGAGAGCCTTTCTGTTGAGCTCGATGTTGGAGATCTTGAGTGCATGCATGAACTGCGAATAGCTCAGTCCCTCAGCTCTCACAGCAGCGGAGATTCTTGCGATCCAGAGTGTTCTGAAATCTCTCTTCTTCTCCTTTCTTCCGCGATAAGCATAGGCACCGGCCTTTGCGATAGCGTCCTTGGCGATGCGGTTATTGGTGCTTCTGCGACCATAGTAACCCTTGGCAAGATTCAAGATCTTCTTGCGTCTGTCCTTGTGTTTGGTTCCGTCAACTGCTCTTGGCATAATTCACACCCTCCCTTGATCAAGCATAAGGAAGCATAACTTTGACTTTCTTTGCTTCCACATCGGAGAGAATACTAGAGGCGCGGAGAGCTCTCTTGCGCTTGGTAGTCTTTTTGGTGAGAATATGGCGAAGGCCCTGCTTCTTGTATCTGACCTTGCCAGTCCCGGTGACCCTGTACCGCTTTGCAGCGGACTTTCTTGTTTTCATCTTAGGCATGTTGTACCTCTTTATAAGCGCCCTGAGGAACAAGAACCCCCTCAGCAGCTGCTGTTTTAATCTCCGTACGGAGACTATTTCACCTGTTTTTTCACCGCTCCCTTTGCCGGGCTGAGGAGCATTGACATGTTCCTTCCTTCCATGACCGGCTGGGAATCGACGTTGAATAGTATCTCTTTTTCTGTAAGGAGTTCAAGTATCTTTTCCAGAACCTCACGGCCAAGCTCCGTGTGGGCCAGTTCTCTTCCGCGGAAACGGATTGTGACCTTGCACTTGTCCCCGCCGGCCAGGAACTCTCCGATGGCCTTGGATTTGACCTCAAGATCGTGTGTGTCGATCTTTGGCTGCATCCTGATTTCCCTCATCTTGACGATGGTCTGGTTCTTCTTTGCTTCCTTGAGCTTCTTCTCCTGCTCATATCTGTATTTGCCGTAGTCGATGATCTTGCAGACCGGAGGATTGGCATTTGGGGAAATCTCCACCAGGTCGAGACCTGCGTCCTCGGCCATTGCCATAGCGTCGAAATAATTCATGACGCCTCTCTTGTCACCGTTTTCATCAATAAGGAAAACCTCTTTAGCACGGATCTGTCTGTTGACCCTAAGTTCCTTTGTAGCCAAGCTCACCTCTACACAGATATAAAGTTTAGCTGGACAAACAATTGGCCCAGCGTTGAAAAATATAGCACTGAACGCCTCAGACTGTCAAATATTTAATGTGACAATATTTAATAAGCAAAGGAGTTTTCAGCCTTCGATGGTCTTCCAGGCAAAGAGTTTCCCCATGATCCAGGAGCTGATTTTGGTGTATGTCCTGGGGATGATCTCGTAGGAGATTGCCATGGCATAGCTCAGCTCGCCAAAGACGATGCCTCCGAAGACGTCCAGAATGACATGCTGGCGCGTTGTGATCGTGGAGACAAAGACTGCAATGGCAAGGACAAAAGACAGAGCCTGCCACCAGAGGGGAAACTGCTTCTTGCCGCGAACCGCGATAAAGCACATCCAGCTGGCAAGACAATGCATGGACGGAAAGTAGTTTGTCGGGTCCACAGGAAAATCAACGGAGTAGAGGACCTTTGCCATTTTCTCAAAAAAGGAAGTTCCAGTTATCTCAGGTCTGATGCCCGATGTTGTGGGAACAAGAAGAAACACTGCAAAGCAAAAGAGCTTTGAAAGAAGCAGGGCGGAGAAAAAGAGCTCGCTTTGAGACCTGTCATCCTGAAGGGCAATGACAATGTAGCTTACAGACCAGATGGCATAGCTTCCCAGGTAGATGACAAGTGTCCAGGGAACAAACGGGAAAGTGTAATCAACAGGCAGTGTGATGTCCCACGGCCGCATCAGTGCAAGCGAGAGATAATGAGCCCCCTGATAGACAATCTGGTTTGTGACTATCGTGAATATCAGAGTAACTAATGCATACTGGAGGTTTTTTTTGTTTATTTCCCGCATATCCCGAAGATAGGTTAATAATAAAGGCCGCCTGTTTCAAGCGGCCTTTGGAAAGAAGTGATGATTATCAATCAAGCCTTGCCGGCAGAGCCAAGAACGTCGATATTCTTGTGCATG
>JAGBRG010000032.1 GCA_017632495.1 Spirochaetales bacterium | reverse complement strand
TTTGCTCCTGGAAGTTCCTTTGAAAGCTCGTTCATCATTTCCTGGAGGGTGTCGGACTTCTTCAGATCCTCAAGCTCCTCTGGCTTAAACTCCTCTTTATCAAATGCGCTTGAAAGAAGGGTTGCGATGAGCTTTGCCTTGTTCCAAAGATTGCTCTTTGCCCAGGCGCGCTTGAGAGTGGTTGCAATCTCTCTGTCGCAGAACGAATAGGGGATGCCCTTTTCCTCTGCTATTATGCTGGCTCCGATTATCTCCTCGCCTGGGGCAGAACCTGTCTGGTTTCCCATCTTCTTCTGAAACGAGGCCAAGGCGGTGTTGGCAAGAACCAGGAAGGTCTTTCCTTCCTTGAACACCTTGACCAGATTCATGTTGGCATAGCTTTGCTCTTTTGTCTTGCTTTCGTAGCGGCCCTTGTCCAGCTCAAGGCAGATGTGATCCGGATTTTCCTGGTCAATGACAGTGCGCACCTCGTCCACGCTGTTTTGCGAGACATGTGCGGTTCCGACGAGGATTATCTCATCGCCGTTGTCTAAAAAGATTTTGTTGACTGTGTCACTGACATGTTCAGACTTCACGCCGTTCCTCCTGAAGACTAATAAGAATATAACGACTAAACACAAAGTGTTCAACAAAGTGTATATTTAATTCGATGAAGTCTGAACACACCGTCAATGACATAGTCTATACACTCGTAAGAAACAAAGGCCAGAGGAACCTCAGAATCCACCTTTCTCCTAAAGGAGAAGTCCTTGTCAGCGCCCCTTACCATCTGGCACAGAAGCAGATTGATGACTTTGTCTCAAACTCCGCCTCCTGGATTCAGAAACATAAGCAGAAGGTTGCCTCCCACAGCTACAATACAGGAGACTTTGTCCCATATCTTGGAAGGAAGATGGGCCTTTTGGTCATAGATGGAAAGATTCCCCGATATGACATAATTGACGATAAAATCATAATAACAGTCAAGGAACAGACCATCGAAAATGTGAAAAAGGTCATAAAGAATCTATACGTGGACACCATCGAAAAATACATGGAAACAAGGGTTCCCTACTGGTGTGACAGACTCGGAATAGAGGTTCCGACTTTCGGAGTAAACCGCGCAAAAGGGAAGTGGGGCGTCTGTTATCCCATGGAGAAAAGACTGTACCTAAGCTATATGTGCGCAACTCTTCCGGAGGATCTGATAGACATGACGACTCTCCACGAGGCGTGCCATCTTGTTCACAGCGGACACGGAAAGGATTTCTGGGCCCTTATGGAAAAACACATGCCGGATCTTGAGCAAAGAAAAGCCGGACTTGCGAAAATCACAAAATCCGGCTGGTCGATGAATATAGTCTGAGAAATCAGTTCATTATCGAAAGCAGATGCTTCAGGAACTTATATGTTCTCTTTGTAGAGCTGATGGAAAGCTTTTCGTTGGTGGAGTGGATGTCATACATATCAGGTCCGATGGAGACGCTGTCCATTCCCGGACACTTGCTGTTGATGACGCCGCACTCAAGACCTGCATGGATTGCGGTGATAACAGGCTTTTTTCCTGTCTGGGCTTCGTAGGCCTCGGCACAGAACTTGGCAAGCTTTGACTTGGGATCCGGAGTCCATGAAGGATAGCCGTCTCCGATGGTGCATGAGATGCCGAAGCTTTCAAGGATGATTTTTGCTACGTTGACCAGGTGCATCTTTGCAGAATCAACGCTGCTTCTGACGCTGATCTGGACATCCAGTTCTCCGTTTTCAACGCTCACAATCGCAAGGTTGTCTGAAGTCTCAACGATTCCGGGAATAGCCTTGCTTCTTGTGTAGACTCCGTGCGGGCAGGCATCAAGAGCCTTGACCAGAAGAAGGGACATATCCGCATCAATTGCAGTTGAAACCTTGACCGCACCGTGGTGTGAACAGGCCTTGGACATTGTGAAAGAGGGCTCCTCAATGCTGTATTCGGCCTTGATGTCCTGGAAGGTCTTTTCAATTATGGCAACGGCATCGTGCTTTGTGGCTTCAGGAAGGCAGATGCTGCAGCAGGCCTCTGAAGGAATGACGTTTCTGCGAGTTCCTCCCTTGAAGGAGTGAAGCATGAACGGAATTCCTGAAAGCTCGATTGAAACAAGAATGCGTGACAGGGCTTTGACGGCATTGAGTCTCTGCTGGTGGATTTCTCCGCCGCTGTGTCCGCCTTTGAGCCCTGAGAGGCTGATTTCAATTGTGTCCCAGTCGGAAGGAACGTCCTTCATCTCATAGCTTGCCTTTCCTACAAGGTCTATTCCACCGGCACAGCCGATGTAGATGATACCTTCTTCCTCGCTGTCTATGTTGATCAGGCGGCGGCTTCTAATGAGGCTTCCGTCAAGACCGAAAGCTCCGTCCATTCCGGTTTCCTCGGAGAAGGTGAAAATCGCCTCAAGCGGTCCGTGCTTTGCAGAAGGGTCAGTGAAAAGAGCCTGAACCATAGCAATTGCAATTCCGTCATCACCGCCAAGGCTTGTGTCCTTGGCCTTGAGAAAGTCGCCGTCCTCATAGACCTCAATCGGGTCT
>JAGBRG010000250.1 GCA_017632495.1 Spirochaetales bacterium | reverse complement strand
CCGGGAATCGTCTTTGCATAGACCACCATCTGGGAACAGGTGTTCTCAAAGTCCTGGATGTTATTCTCTACCTTCTCGATTATTGCGGAAATTGCCTTTGCCTCTATTGAAAGACCGTTTCTTCTGAAGTAGGAGGAAAGCCACTCATTCTTTCTGCTTTCGAACATCTCATAGAACTTTTTTACATAGTCCTTTCCCTGAGCCTCGACAGCCCCCATTATGGATGAATTGATGTAAAGGTCGGTGCTTGTCATCACGAACGTGGCACATTCAGACGGATTCTGAATGTACTCAACAATCGGTTTTACCTTGTCTGCGGTCTTGAGTTCCTGTGCTTCATCCAGAATGACAAGCTTGTGGTCTGCAAAAAGGTCATTGTTGTTCAGCTGGGCAAAAAGCTCAGCCTCATAATCTTCGAATGAGTAGAATTTGGAGACTTCACACTGTCCGATACCGGATCGCAGTTCTTTGATGAAATCCTCTTTCAGACCCTTTTCAGGACCCAGAAGAAGATAGGAATGACCCACAGTCACCTCCCGTACTGTCTGATTATCATCAAAAGCTTACCATAAATCTCGCAATGTGTGGACACCATAACCTTGTACTGGGAGTTGGCCGGATGAAGCTCATATCTGTCGCCTATGCGGTAGAAATGCTTCAGTGTTATTCCGTATTCCTCATTCTCACCTATGCTGGCTGCGACAATCTCACCGTTTTCCGCATGGTTGGTCTTCTTGATTATGGCAATGTCACCGTCATTGATTCCGTCCTCTATCATACTGTCTCCGCGGATGTTCAATGCATAGAGCTTGTCCGAATCTGCGCATCTGACAAGATCCTGAGGAACGGAGATGAAGCCGTCAAAGACTTCTTCCGACATGATCGGAGCTCCGGCTGCCGTGGTACCCAGAAGAGGAACCTTGATGATAGTACCGCTTTCAGGCGTGGTTCTCTTTAAGAGAGCCATGCCGCGCGGAAGGTTGTCCGCCGTCTTGACTATACCCTTGCGCTCAAGCGCCCTGAGGTGGTCGTATGCGGCTTTAGGGGAAAAACCGAAATGATTTCCAATGTCCCTGAGACTGGGAGCATATCCGTTGTCATCAAAATACTGCTCGATGAAACGAGCGATTTCCATCTGTCTTTCGGTCAGTCCTTTCATGCATTTCACCTCCGTTTCGGTACTACTTAAGCTATGATAACATGTTGCTTATCAAAAGTTAAGATGCATTTTGATGTTTTTTTGACGATTTTAATCAGACCTTGAGGCGTCTGAGAAGATTCTCGGCAACCTTGACCGAGATTCCTGATCGCTTTGATATTTCCTCTGCGCTGCACACCATAACATCATCCAATGTGGTGAATGCGTTCATTATCTTCTCGCTTGATGCCTTTCCTATTCCAGGAACGCTCTGAAGGAGATGAAAGCTGGCTTCCTTGCTTCTCATAGCCTGGTTCGCACCCGTGGCAAAGCGGTGGCACTCGTCCCTGACGGCAATCAGGACACGAAGAGCCTCGTTGCTGTGATCCAGTCTCAGATCAGCTCTGTCATCATCAAACACTATGGTCTCATAGCGCTTGGCAAGACCCACAACGGGAACATCGGCAAGACCCAGATCATCCAGAACCTCACGCGCAACATTGACCTGTCCCTTTCCTCCGTCTATCAGAAGAAGTCCGGGCCTCTGGAGGTTCTCATTGATGACACGGCTATAGCGCCTGTAGACGGCCTCTCTCATTGCTCCGAAGTCATCGATGGCTCCGTTTAATGATTTTATGTTGAATCTTCGGTATCCTGCTGGATTTGGGTTACCGTTTACAAAGGAAATCAGACTTGCAACAGTGTACTTTCCGTTAAGCTGGGCAATATCAAAGCCCTCGATAAGCTCAGGCGGCTCCTCAAGGTTCAGAATATCACGAAGCATCTCCAGAGCCTTGCTGTTGTCCTTGCTCTTGAGTCTCTTTTCCACATCACGCGATGCGTTTTCTGCCGCCATGCGGAGGATTCTGTAGTCTCTGCCCTCTTTCGGAACAAAGACTTTGACATCCTTGTGAAGGAACTCATTGAAGTACCTGGAAATCAGTTCCACATCTATCTCATGGGAGACATAGATTTCAGACGGAATCTGACGTCCGTCCTCGTAGTACTGGGTCAGGAAGTTCAAAAGTGTCTCGGACTCGTCTCCGAAAGTCTGAGCTCTGTACAAAGCACGCCCTATGAGCTTTCCGTCTCTGAACTGCATCAGGGCCACGGTACAAAGCGGGCTTCTCATCTCTATTGCAGCATAGTCACGGCTTTCAGTGTTGGCGTAGTCTTCTACCATCTGGGCCTTGGAGACACTCTGTACTGCCAAAAGCATATCGCGTTTTTTGGCCGCCACTTCATACTCCATGGCCTTTGATGCTACCGTCATCTCCTCGCGGAGCTGCTTTTCAAGATCATCGTTCTTTCCCGAGAGAAAACCGCGGATTCTGTCGATGCTCTTTGAATATTCCTCGGCGCTGATTTTTCCGCAGCACGGGGCGCTGCAACGTCCGATGTGGTAGTAGAGACAGGGCTGAGTGCGCTTTTTAAGGGGTGTGGAGCATTTTCTCAGAGAGAACAGTCTGTCTATCAGCTCCATGTACTGGTTGATTTTTCCCGCTTCAGGATAGGGTCCGAAGTAATCGGAGCCGTCCTTGATTATCCTTCTTGTGGTAAAGACCTTGGGAAAAGCTTCCTTCGTGATTCGGATCATCGGATAGCTTTTTCCGTCTTTGAGAAGGATGTTGTAATGCGGATTGTATTTCTTTATCAGGTTGTTTTCCAGAATCAGGGCCTCGTAGTCGTTTCCGGTGATTACATGGTCTATGTCACGGATCTTCTCCACAAGGGCCTGGGTCTTTCTGTCTCTGTTGGGAAGAAAATACTGGCTGACGCGGCGTCTGAGACTCTTGGCCTTTCCCACGTAGATGACAGTTCCGCCTTCATCCTTCATCAGGTAGCAGCCCGGATTCAGCGGAAGGGCATGAGCCTTGGCCTTCGCAGCCTCGAAGTTCTCCCTCCTCTGTCTGAGTTCACTTTCTGTCACCTGCCTGTCGACCTGGTAGCTTAGACCGACTTCGAATGCATCCTTATCCATCTCTTCCCCGACAGGGCAATTTTAGCGCATCGATGTACTTGTTGAAAGTATCAAGGTGCATTAATCTTTCCCCATGACCAAAGAGGAGTCCTTTGTTCAGTCCATCCCCTATCTCTCATTCCAGCAACGCAGAATCCTCCGCGAGCAGGCCCAGGACCTTTCCCTTTGGAATCTTCCGGGAAACGACGGCTCCATAGAGACTCTCTGGCCAGAGGACTACGACAGGACATCCAAGAACGAGGTCCGAAAAAACTACAACACCTTCTTGTCCCATATGGAGGAGCTCAGAAAAAAGGAAATTGACTACAGCACCTTCAATCCCGATTATGACTTCAAGGGAAAAGGCGCCAACATAAATACCGATTTCAAATCCCCTGAAAGAATCATGGGAAAATGTCCGTGCCCTCGTGACGGAGAACAGACAAGATGCTG
>JAGBRG010000249.1 GCA_017632495.1 Spirochaetales bacterium | reverse complement strand
GATTCCTATCTTGATCCTAAGAAATTCGAAGAGGATGCGCAAAAGCCCTACCGTGTCAGAAAAACCGGTGCAATGAAGATCTTCATCATCATGCAGAACACACCAGTTCTGTCTGCTCCGGTTCTTCAGATTGTCACACATCTTAAAAGCTACTATTCAAGCTCCTTCGACAGAATCGGACGTTCCGATTACCTTGCAAGGACAGAGAACCTTGAGACCGCAGGCGGAACCGTATATCTTCTCAGCGATGATGAAAGGCAGGTAATCTCCGACTGCGAGCTACTACACCTTCTTGAGACAAAATACCCACGCATCCTGTTTCAGGACCTTCCGAAGGAAGTGCAGAAGCCGGAGAAAACAGATATTGAAGGAATAATCAGGCACGCAGGATGCAAAGGCGCCACTCTTGTATTCAGCGATACCGCAAATAAAGCAGATGGAGCTATAACTGTGGACTCAGATACCATCTCCAAAGCCTATGACAGCTTTGAACAGGGTATTCTTGATCTCTCCAAAAGCGAGTCCTTCAGTGACCTTGAAAGCATCATCCAGCAGATTTATGTCTTTGCCAGTAAAATCCGCAAAGGCGGTCGTATTCTCATTCCGCAGAGCACATACCGCAACCTCCCATACGGAATCGAAGGTATGGAGATTCTTCTTCAGATAGCGGGACTCCGCATCGAACTTCCGATTAAGGGCGAGACAGATCTCTTAGTTGCCTCAGTGTAAGACATCATATTGCCATGTTGGTGTTCATAACCTTGCGGACCTGGTCGCTGGCATTTACAAAGGCCTTAACGATTGCCGGATCAAAGTGCGTGCCAGATCCTTCCTTGATTATGTCCATGGCCTGCTCGAAGGTGAAACTCTTCTTATAGCTTCTCACAGACACAAGGGCGTCAAAGACATCGGCCACGGCCATAATTCTGGCTGAAAGCGGAATCTGCTCCCCTTTCAGGCCCATGGGATAACCTGTTCCGTTCCACTTCTCGTGGTGGTACAGGGCAAGGTTGTTAGCTTCCTTGAGGTATGCAGAATCCTTTTCAGAGACCAGACGAATGGCGTGTTCAATGACCTCGGATCCTGCTGTGGTATGGGTCTTCATGATCTCGAATTCCTCGTCGGTGAGCTTTCCCGGCTTATTGAGAATCACATCAGAGACCTTGATCTTTCCGATATCATGAAGAGGTGCAGAGTTAAACACATCGGAAACAAATTCGTCTGTCAGTTTATCTGTGTAAACGCCTTCCTTCTTGAGCTCGCGCATTATTACATCGGTATAGGCGGCTGTCTTTCTGACATGCTGGCCTGTGCACTCGTCACGGCTTTCGACCATGTCTGCAAGAACCAGAATCAGACCGTTCTGCATTTTGGTGACAACCTGCTTCTGATGTTCCTCGTTCTCAATGGCGGCAACCATGTCCTCGGTCGTCTTGGTGACGGAGTGATAGAGGTTCTCAATTTCGTCGCCGGTCTTGATGTCCAGCTCGCGCAGGCTTTCGACGGCCTCCTCACGTGCCGAGCCGCTGTCGTAGGCAAAATGCCCGGTTGAAAGTGACATGGCGTTGATGGGAAGAATGACGTTGTATTCTGCAAGCCAGATAGTGATGGCAAGAATCAGCAGGAAGAAGCCCACAAGAAGTGATATGACCCTGGCAAGGAACTGGTAGCCGTCAATTGTAATCTGGTTCATGTTGATATCAACGCCGATGTAGCATTTGCATTTTCCAGCGCTGTCAAAGATGGGTTCATAGACGGAAAGAAGCCATCCGAATTTCTCATTTGAGATAATCGGATCAATATGATCGCCTGCAAGAAGCGATGGAAGGACATTCAGGAATGCTTCGTCAAATTCGACAACCTCTCCAGGCTCAGAACCTTCAAGGTCAGGGGTGTCCGCATCAAATACAACGTGGCATCCGTCCTCTTGGATCTGGTATGCATAGACAAACTGGACATTCTCGGAGCTGTTGGCAAGGTCAAAAAAGCGCTGGTAGATGGCATCATATCCGTCAGCATCAAAGCCTTTTTCGATATACTCGTCCACCCTGTCTCCGTCAACGGCCTTTGCAGCCACGCTGACAACACCTTCTGCCAGATTGATCTGCTCCTGGATTGCAGCCCTTCTGTAGTGGATGAAACTTATCGCAGTGACAACACCTGCAACAATCAGCATTGCGCTTGCAACAAGAAGAATGATCTTGGACTGCAGTGAGAATCTGTTGGACTGTTTATCCGATTCGCTGATTTTTTCCTCTGAAAGCGGAGTCTGCCTCCATCCTGCGAAAAACAGCTGCTTTCTGAGTTTTTCAGGAAGAAAGCTCAGTATAGTTGTCACAATCAGTACAGTTATGGCCTTATCCGCCAGATCGATGATCAGATCTGCAAAGAACTGGGACCAGAACACTGAAAGCTTTCCGGCCTCATAGAACTTATGAGCAAGGGGTGCGGAGATTCCGTTTCCGAAGCTGAGTCCGTACAGGGCCCAGGTCAGAATAGAACCCAAAGCTCCGCCTATGATAGCAAACACCACTATCACAACAAGCAGTTTCAGCGGCTTTTTGAAAGAGAAGAAGCCTTTGTGCTCGAATATGATTGATGCTATGGCAATCATTACGGAAAGACACCCGTAATAAGCTGTCTCGCCATCCCCTATAGCGTTAATCAGATTTGTGAAAAAACCTACTGCGATTCCGGGAATGGTTCCGCCTAAGACTGCGGACAGAACTGTTCCGATATTATCAAGAAAAAGAGGAATACCGGTAAGACGGGCAATACGAACACCTATGACATTTATTGCAAGTCCTACAAAACACAGAGCCAGAGCATATTTTTTTCTCGACAATCGCTCAGGGTCTCTCTCAATGATGCCTACGTCCATCTAGTTCCTCCGGATGAAATATGTTTCCCCGATGGTATTATATATCTATTTCAGTGATTTATTAAACGTGTTTTTTCGGCATCGGAATCTGGACTATGATTATGGCGATGAACATGATGATGCAGCCCATAAGTTCTCGCACTGTCATCCTCTCTCCCAGAATCACGGCACCGCCGATGACGGCGAACACAGACTCAAGGCTCATAAGAAGGGACGCAACTGTTGGGTCCGTGTATTTCTGACCGACAACCTGAAGAGTATAACCTACTCCGCCCGACATGATGCCGCAATACAGAATAGGAATAATTGCATCAACGATGCTCTGAATATCGGGCTTTTCAGTCAAAAATGCCAGTATCCATGAGACCAGAGCTGTTATCACAAGCTGAATGGCGGAAATCTGAATGGGATCTCCCTTGCTTCCGAAATAACCGCAGCAGAGAATATGGCCGCTGAATAACAGAGCACAGAAGAAGATCAGAGTATCGCCATAGTTCAGACGAAAGCTTTCCGTCATGCAAAGAAGATACATCCCCGCAATACCCATGGCAACGGCAATCCAGACTATGAAGCTGTATTTCTTTCTGAAAAAGATGATGCTGATTACAGGGACTATCAGAACATAGAGTGCTGTGATGAATCCGGCCTTGCCTGCACTTGTATAAACTATTCCCATCTGCTGAAGAATACTCGCAGATGCCAGAAAGAAGCCGCAGCTCAAGCCCCCTGCTATTGTATTGGATCTAGCCTCTTTGCTCTTAGAGATATCAACTGAGGCGTCTTTTTTATGATTTCCCTGAAGCAGTACAACGAGACCCACTGCAACAGCAGATAACGTCATTCTGGCGGCTGTGAAAGTTATAGGCGTTATCTTGTCAACGCCGGAGCGCTGAAAGGCAAACGCAGTTCCCCATATCATAGCAGTCAGAGTCAGTATCAGACTCCCGATCAGTTGTCTCTTTTTAGCCGGATCCACGATTTCTTTGCTCCTTAGCGCACTCTTGAGAGGTTTGCCTTGAGGTTTTTAATGTCAGTGTCAGTCAGGCCGATGTTTTTTAGAAACTTCACCGTCTCATTCTGGAGTCTTTCAGCTGAAAGAATCGGGAACTCAGTATCCAGATTGTACAGGTTTTCCAAAGCAGCACAGATGTTTGAATCGGCAATCTTGTTGTACTGGAGGCTGTCCTTCTCAATATCATAGTAATTGAGATATGTCTTCATGTAGTCTTCTATGACTTCGTGGGCACTTGCTCCCATCAGAGATTCCAAAATAGCACAGAAAACTCCTGTGCGGTCCTTTCCGATCTGGCAGTGTACGTAATAGACTCCCCTGTTGTCCGCAATGTACTTGTAAGCGTCTCTCAGACCTTCTTTGAAAGAGCTCTTGGTGTAGTCAATATCGATTCCGATGTAGACGACATCCAGGTTTTTGGAATAATACGTATCTTCGAATCCTTCATACTCAGATACAGATTTCTTTGTGTCTGCCAGATTGATTGCTATGTTAACGCCGATGTCGTCCAGAAGGTCATCTGCATATTCATCTCTTTTGTAGGTATCATCCACAGGGCTGCTTCCGCGATAAAAACAGTTTCCGAAACCTGTTGTTGTCACCATACGGATATTGGCAAACTCATAATCATTAAGATGTGAATATGATTCACGGTCGCCTCTTATTACCAACGGAGATTCTGAAAGCTCAGGATATGCACACTTTTTTTCCATTGAGAGAGTTACATCTATTGGAAAAACAACACCGTCAAACGGTACCACTTCCCACTTTCCGTCCTCATGAAGCTCTTTTTTCGCAATCCCATATGTTTCTGCGAAATCCTGCAGATT
>JAGBRG010000248.1 GCA_017632495.1 Spirochaetales bacterium | reverse complement strand
GAAAGAAATCCTCATCGATTTCCCTATCGAATCTTATTACCTTCAATGACGATCCGCTGTCGCTGTCCTGAACATCGGTTTCAACCGTTGCCTTGCAGTAAAGCTTTCCGTCCTTGTCAAAGAACTCATAGCCCTTGCCAGGTCTCTGCTTCTTGCTTTTGGACACCATGGCCTGCCATCTGTCCGCTCCTATGGCTCCTGTGAAGAGAAACTCCACCTTCCCGCCTGTTTCGGAAATGCCGAACACCCTGGCCTTTCTGACTCTGGTGTCGTTTACAACAACAACCGAGCCCGGCTCTATCAATGACGGAAAATCGGACATCTTCATGTCCTGATATTCTCCGGTCTTTCTGTCAATTACCAAAAGCCTGTCGTCTCCGCGCTTTTGAGCCGGAGTCTGTGCTATCAGCTCCTGCGGAAGATCAAATGTGAATTCGCTTATTTTCATATCTTTATCTCAATCTGATTCAATCAAACAGCGTACCCTGAGGTCCGTTTGAAACAATGCTTCCGTTAGCATGCATCTGAGCTTCCATCAGATCCTGAAGGCCCAAAAGCTCATAGGCCTTGGCTGTGACCATTCTTCCGCGCGGGGTGCGCTTAAGATAGCCTTTCTGAATCAGATACGGCTCATAGAAGTCCTCCAACGACTCAATTGCCTCACCGACCGAAATGCTCAATGTCTCTGCTCCCACAGGGCCGCCGCCGTAGAACTCGATAATGGTCCTTAAGATGTTTCGGTCCTGATCCTCAAGTCCGTTGAGGTCTATTCCAAGGTTCTTGATGCTCTTGTTGACGACATCTGTTGTGATGACGCCGTTTGCAGTGACCTCGGCAAAATCGCGGAAGCGTCTAAGGAGCCTGTTTGCGATTCTGGGAGTTCCTCGCGAGCATTTTGCAAGAAGAGCTATTGCTTCGTCATCGATCTTTACATCAATCAGGGATGCGCTTCGTTTGATAATCTGGCCCAGTTCCTGCTCGTTGTAGAACTCGATGCGGCAGTTGATGCCGAATCTGGTCTGAAGCGGAGAGCTGACCATGCCTGCTTTGGTTGTGGCGCCGATGAGCGTGAAATGAGGAATCGGGATGCGCATGGTTCTTGCGCTGGGGCCCTGCCCTATGACCCAGTCAATCTCAAAGTCCTCCATGGCGATGTAGAGCATCTCCTCCAAAGCCGGCTTGAGACGGTGGATCTCGTCTATGAAGAAGACAGAGTTCTCTGTGACATTGGTAAGAATTCCGGCAAGGTCCTTGGGCTTGTCCAAAGCCGGGGCGCTTGTCATGCGGATTTCAGATCCCATTTCGTTGGCAACAATGGAAGCAAGTGTGGTCTTTCCAAGTCCCGGAGGCCCTATCAGAAACACATGGTCCAGTGCCTCGCCCCTGTCGCGGGCAGCCTGGATGAAGACTCCAAGGTTCTCCTTAATCTTCTTCTGGCCCTGGAAATCCTTCAGGTACTTGGGCCTGAGGATGTTCTCCTGGGCATCAGCTTCCTGTGCGGAGGTAGATATTATCGATGTGCTCTGAAGAAATTCAACGTCGTCCATCATTCACCTCAGGAAAGTCCTACAACTGCAGATCTGAACAGCCACTCCTCAACAGCGCTCTGGCTGTGCGAGGAAACATACTGCTCGTTGTCGTTTAATAGCTTTGCAATTGTCTCAAGCACTTTTTTCTTATCATAACCCATCTCAACCAGGGCATCGATGACATCCTGATACTTTTTGGAGTTTCCAGTAGCCACGTTCTGAGGCTTTGAAGCTTCCTGCGTGAATACCAGAGTGTCCCTTAAGGCAAGGATTATCTTCTGCGATGTCTTGGCTCCAAGGCCAGGAATCTTTGAAAGGAAGTTCACATCACTTTGGTCCAGAGCCGAGATGAAATCCCTGACACGGACGCCTGAAAGAATCTTCATGGCCTGCTTGGGCCCTATTCCGTTGACCTTAATCAGCTCAAGAAACAGCCGCCTTTCGTCTTCATCAGAAAAGCCGAAAAGTGTCATGCCGTCTTCTCTGTGCTGAAGCCAGGCCAGAAGGCGCACATTGTTTCGGTCCGAACCCGTGAGGTTGGAAAGCTTTGTGGCCGTCTGGGACGATATGAGAAGCTCATACTCCACACTGCCTCCGAGGATGATTGCAGTCTGTGCGTTCACACATACAAGCTGACCTATGATGGCGTTAATCATGACAGAACCCTCATTTTATCGTCCCAAGTCTTCCCATGGT
>JAGBRG010000031.1 GCA_017632495.1 Spirochaetales bacterium | reverse complement strand
TCAGCCATTCCGAGAGGAATGAATGAGTTGGCAATAACCTGTCCGGTCTGTCCGATGTTCTCAACGATGTAGTCACGGTCGATGAGGATTGAGAAAGCCTCTCTGATACATGCTGCCTGAGCAGGAGTCTTACCTGCGAACAGGGAGCTCTTTGCGTTGAATGCAACATAGTATGTTCCGAGCTCGTCAACAACCTTGAACTCTGGGTTCTTGGAAGAGATGAGTTTCTCAACTTCGTCTGTCGGGACGGTGTCGATGAGATCCAGGTTACCTGCGTTGTAAGCTGCGAAGATAGCGTTGTCATCAGCTGAAAGCATGAACTCGAGCTTGTCGAGCTTGACGTTTGCTGCATCGTAGTAGTACGGGTTCTTCTCGTATGTCATTGAAACATCGTGGTTCCAACCTGTGCAAACGAACGGTCCGTTTGAAACGAAACCAGCTTCCTGACACCAGCCGCCCGGGCTTGTCTTCCAGTCCTTATAGGACTCGACAGCAGCCTGCTTGACAGGGAAGAATGTCGGGAATGCCATGAGGTCCTCGATGTATGCGCAAGGAGCGATGAGCTTGAACTCGAGAGTGTTGTCATCGATAGCCTTGACTGCGAGGTTGCCCTCTGCATAGCCTGCGAATCCGCTGAACATATACTCATAGTCAGCAGCTGTCTCAGGAGCAACTGCACGCTTCCATGAATACTCAAAATCCTTAGCTGTGAGAGCTGAGCCGTCTGACCACTTGAGGTTCTTCTTGAGAGTGACTGTGTAGGTCAGGCCATCTGCAGATACCTTATATCCCTCAGCAAGAGCAGGAGCTGTGACGCCCTTCTCGTTGTAGGTGTAAAGACCTGAGAATGAAGCTGCAGCAAGACATGCACCGTCGACTGAGCTGTTAAGTGCCGGGTCGAGGTAATCAGGCTCTGAAGCCAGGTTGATGCGCATTGTCTTGGATCCGTTGGAAAGTGAAGCCTTCTGGAAGAACTTTGTTGCGAACGGGTTGGAATAAACACCGCTGACATAGGGCTTTTCCATGTACAGATCGTTGTAGTAGTAGATTGGGATGACACACCAGTTGCTCATGAGGATATCCTCAGCTTCATGCATCATCTGTGTTCTCTTTGCTGTGTTTGTCTCAGCCTTGATTGCTGCTACAAGAGCATCATACTTTGCCCAATCCTTGATCGGATCGACATAGCCGGCGCCCTTGTACTCTTCTGCATTGATCACGAGTGAAGATGCAGATGAAGTCTTCTGTGCCTCAGCAGCACCAGAAGCAAAGGCGACAGAACAAAGAGCAACAAGTACCATCAGGATTGTAATTGTTTTCTTCATATCCTTTTCTCCTTAATATTTTTTCGGGCTCAAGTGCAGCGATGCCAAAATGGGCCCGAATAGATTCTTATTTTACCCAGCATGCGACCATATGTCCATTACCTCGGTCGGTAAGAGGCGGCATTTCCTTGGCACATTGTGCGCAGGCGTAGCGGCATCTTGTTCTGAACGGACAGCCGGACGGCATTCTGAGCGGGCTGGGGACATCGCCCTGAAGGACGATTCTCTGTCTGGATCTGGTGTAGTCCGGATCCGGAATGGGAACTGCGGACATCAGGGACTCGGTGTACGGGTGAATCGGTGTGTAGTTCACGTCATCAGCTGTTCCGGTCTCGACTATCTTTCCCAGATACATGACAGCTATTCTCTTTGAGATGTGGTGAACGACCAGAAGATCGTGGGCGATGAAAAGATATGCAACGCCGAGCTTCTCCTGAAGTTCCTCGAACATGTTGATGACCTGGGCCTGAATGGAGACATCCAGAGCCGAGACAGGCTCGTCACAGACGATGAACTTGGGGTTCACTGCAAGAGCACGGGCGATTCCGATTCTCTGTCTCTGACCTCCTGAGAACTCGTGGGCATAGCGTGTGGCATGCTCTGCATTAAGTCCTACGTACTCCATCAGAGTCAGAATCTTCTCTCTGCGCTCGCTTCTGTTTGAATACAGGTGGTGAACATCCAGAGGCTCGCCGATGATGTCCTCGACCGTCATTCTCGGATCAAGAGAAGAATACGGATCCTGGAAGACCATCTGCATCTTCTGTCTCATTCCATGGATGTTGTTCTTTGTAACAGGAACACCGTGGAACAGAACCTCACCGGCGGTGGGCTCGTAGAGACGCAGAAGTGTTCTTCCGACGGTTGTCTTTCCGCAGCCTGATTCACCTACAAGGCCCAGAGTTTCACCTTCATCAATTGAGAAGGAGACATCGTCGACGGCCTTAAGGTACTCGGTCTTGAACAGACCGGTCTTGATCGGGAAATACTGTTTGAGATTCTTTACTTCAATAAGCGGAGTGCTTGTCATTTGGCGCCTCCTTCTTCGAATGCAAGCTTCACATTCATCCAGCAGGAAGCTTTGTGGTTTTTGTTGATATCAAGTTCCATCGGCGGCTCTTCAAGGCAGATCTTCATGCAGTTCTCGCACCTGGCGCAGAACGGACAGCCCTTGGGCAGGTTGAGGATGTTGATCGGAGTGCCAGAGATAGGAACAAGCTTTTCCTTCATGTTCTTGACATTAGGAATTGACCTGAGAAGGCCCTTTGTATACTCGTGGCGGGGATTGTAGAAGATCTCGCTTGCGGTTCCGCGCTCGCAGATTCTTCCGCCGTACATGACTATGATGTTGTCGCACAGCTCTGCAATAACACCAAGGTCATGGGTGACAAGAATAACTGCCATTCCGAGCTTCTTCTGAAGGTCCTGCATCAGCTCAAGAATCTGAGCCTGGATTGTGACATCCAAGGCCGTTGTGGGCTCGTCTGCAATAAGGATATCCGGCTCGCATGCAAGTGCCATGGCAATCATGACACGCTGGCGCATTCCGCCTGAAAGCTCATGCGGATACTGGCGGATTCTTCGCTCGGGCTCGTTGATTCCGACAAGAGACAGAAGCTCAACAGCCCTTTCCATAGCGACCTTGCCCTTCTTATCTGTATGGAGAGTGATAGCCTCGACAAGCTGGTTTCCGATTGTGAAAACCGGGTTCAGGCTTGTCATTGGGTCCTGGAATATGATGGATACACATTTTCCGCGGAACTCAGAAAGCTTTTTCTCATTCCATTTGGTGATGTCTTCACCCTTGTAGAGAATCCTTCCTCCGACAACCTTTCCGGTGGAGGCCAGAATCTGCATGATGGAATAAGCCGTGACGCTCTTTCCGGATCCGGACTCACCTACTATTCCCAGAATCTCGCCCGGGTCGAGGTTGAATGAGACACCGTTTACGGCATGGACCTCACCGGAATCGGTGAAGAACGATGTGTGAAGATCCTGTACGCTGAGAAGGTGTACGTTTTCCTTTTTCTTTGCTTCTGCCATACTACTTCCTCAACTTCGGGTCGAACGCATCTCTGAG
>JAGBRG010000247.1 GCA_017632495.1 Spirochaetales bacterium | reverse complement strand
TTGATGATGCTCTTCCGCCCGAAGGGACTCATGGGCACATACGACTTTTCCATGGGCAATACCATCGAGAAGCTTGTAAACAGAATCCGTAATGGCAAGGCCAAGGCCGATGCCTCCAAGGGGGTCAAAGCATGAGTAACGTACTAAAATGCGAGCACCTCAGGGTGGTCTTCGGAGGACTTGCAGCCGTCAGCGATTTCAATATCGAGGTCAATGAGAACGAGATTGTCGGCCTCATCGGACCCAACGGAGCCGGAAAGACAACCGTCTTCAACCTGCTTACCGGTGTCTACACACCCACAAGCGGAGTCATCACGCTGTGTGAGAAAGACCTCGCCGGCATGAGCACCATTGCCAGAAACCACGAGGGAATCGCAAGAACCTTCCAGAACATCAGACTCTTTAAAGATATGAGCGTCATCGACAATGTCATGAACAGCTTCAACACCAGAATGAGCTATTCAATCGCCGAGGCCATGTTCCGCCTTCCCAGATACTGGAAAGAGGAGAAGAAGGCACGTGAGAAGGCTCTGGAGCTTCTTCATGTCTTTAATATGGAAGACCTTGCCAACGAGAATGCCGGAAACCTTCCGTACGGTTCTCAGAGACGTCTTGAGATCATCAGAGCCCTGGCCACGAATCCGAAGCTCCTGCTTCTGGATGAGCCTGCTGCCGGAATGAACCCGGCCGAGACCGAGAATCTGATGGAGACCATCGGCAAGATCCGCGACCAGTTCCACATCGCCATCCTTCTGATCGAGCACGACATGAGCCTGGTCATGGGAATCTGCGAGAACATCACGGTTCTGAATTTCGGCGAGGTCATTGCACAGGGAACTCCGCAGGAGATTCAGAGCAATCCTGTCGTCATCGAGGCTTACCTCGGAAAGAAGAGGGACTGAAATGAGTACTATACTTTCCGTTAATGACATCAATGTTTTCTACGGGGCGATTCACGCCATAACCGATATCTCCTTCAATGTCGATGAAGGGGAGATTGTCACCCTCATCGGTGCAAACGGTGCAGGTAAGTCCACAACCTTGAACACCATAAGCGGTCTTCTCAGATCCAGAACAGGTGACATCAAGTTCATGGGCAACTCCATTGCAAAGACCTCTCCCAACAAGATTGTAGAAAGCGGTCTTGTCATGGTTCCTGAAGGCCGCAGAATCTTCCTGGGCCTGACAGTAGAGGAGAACCTTGAGATGGGCGCCTACACCAGGCCAAAGACCGAGATCAAAGACAGCATGGAGCAGGTCTATGAGCTCTTTCCAAGGCTAAAGGAGCGCCAGTCTCAGATCGGCGGAACCCTCTCAGGTGGAGAGCAGCAGATGCTGGCCATGGGCCGAGCCCTTATGGCAAAGCCCAAGCTTATCATGCTGGACGAGCCTTCAATGGGTCTTGCTCCGCTTCTTGTAGACCTTATCTTCGAGATTATCGCCGACCTTCACAAAGCCGGTTCCACAATCCTTCTGGTCGAGCAGAACGCACAGGCTGCCCTGTCAATTGCAGACAGAGCCTATGTCCTTGAGACCGGAAAGATCATCAAGACAGGTAAGGGGTCTGAGCTGATCAATGATCCTGATATCAAAAAAGCCTACCTCGGAGCTTAGTAAATGAAAAAGCATCTGCCATTTCCGTTCTTCGGCTCAACGCCTACCAAATAGGTATGTCGTTTCGCCTCAGACCGACCTGACAGCGTTTTTTCATTTACAAATTGGGTATTTAGAAACGATAATTACATCTGGAGGAAGACATATGATCATTGCTGACAGAATGAAGAAGAATCCGGCTACAGCCACTCCCGACATGAGCATCTCCGATGCAAGTGCCAAGATGAAGGCCGAGAAGGTCCACAGACTTCCTGTTCTCGATGATGACAGGCGTCTTGTCGGAGTCATCTCTGAAAAGGACATACTGCTTGCAGCACCGTCTCCGGCTTCGACCTTAAGCACATATGAGATCAACTACCTGCTCTCCAAACTCAAGGTCAAGAACATCATGAGCCGCAATCCCGTGACAATCACACGTGAGACCACCATCGAGGAAGCTGTCAGGCTCATGGTCGAGAACGACCTTTCATGCCTTCCTGTCATGGAGAAGGGCTATCTCTGCGGCATTGTCTCAAAGAGCGACCTGTTCAAGATTCTTCTTGAGATGCTCGGCGCCAAGCACGAGGGCATCCGTGTCGAGGCCCTTGTAGAAGACAAAGTCGGCGTTGTCGCAGGACTGTCTGAGAAGTTCACATCATCCGGAATCAACATCATTTCATTCGGAACCATCGACGGACCGGATCCTGAGCACAAGGTTCTTACCTTCAAGCTCGAGCATGCTACTGAAAAGCAGGTCAGAGCTATTTTGGAGCCAGTCTCCGTCAGCCTGGACATCAGATCCGTCTGATTTTCAATCTATTTTAAATATCAAGCAGTCTGCAGACCATAGTTGTGGGTTTGTAGACTGCTTAAGCAGTATGGAAAGGGGAAGTATGCTCTGGAGACTGCTTTTTCTTTAGAAAGGGCACGTGAAAGGGCACAAAAAAACCGTCGGAGCGACCGGCGGTTTTTAAGATTGCCATGAAGAAGCAATTCTTACTTCTTCTTGTGTCTCATCATTCTGAGCTTTTTCTTTCTCTTATGTGTAGCAATCTTATGCTTCTTTCTCTTTCTTCCACAAGGCACTGCAGAACTCCTTATATCCCCGAAAGCAGGGGAGATTTGTAATTACGGCGTTCATTATCGTGATTTTGAGAGCACAAGGTCAATAGCTGTCGGAGCTTTTTTTTATTTTTATATTTGTTATATGATTAGTATGCTTGTAATCAATTGACTTGATTTGTCCTTTGATGATAGTCTACAAGAGCCTCTTTATCCATCGTTGATGGATCTATTTTAAGTCCGTAAGGAGGAACCCATGAGAAATTATGAGTTCACTGTCATCTTCGACGCAAACGAAGAGAAGACAGCAAAGGGCATGGAATTCGTGTCCAAAGCATTAGCAGATGCCGGCGCAACAATCGCCAAGCAGGAAGACATGGGCGTAAAGAATCTCGCCTATACAATCAAGAAACAGGACAAAGGCCACTATTACTACCTTGAGCTCGAGGCTGATCCTCAGAGCATCAACGCTATGGCCAAAGAGTTCCTGCTGCAGGGAGAAATCCTCAAGCACTTGTTTGTAGCGAAGTAAGACCACGTATTTTACAGGGGAGTGAAACATGGCAGTAGACATCAATGTTGTCGTATTGGTAGGACGTCTCACACGTGACTGTGAGCTCAAATCAACACCGCAGGGTACCTCAGTATGCCGCTTCTCAATAGCAGTCAACAGAAGAAAGAGGACTGGAGACAGATGGGAAGACGAAGTGAGCTACTTTGACGTTGTTCTTTGGGGCAGATCAGCTGAAACGCTCAATCCCTATCTCCAGAAGGGTCGTCAGGTCTCCATCGAGGGAGAGCTCAGACAGAACCGCTGGGAGCAGGATGGAAAGACCAATTCAAAGGTTGAGGTTGTTGCCAACAATGTCCAGCTTCTCGGTGGTGGAACACAGGGCGCAGCTGCTCCTTCAGCAGCACCATCACGCTCTGACGCAAAGAATGTCCCAGACATGACTGGTCCGGAGGCATTCGACGACGGTGATGATATCCCGTTTTGATTTATAGGAGAAATAATCAATGCCAATGCATGAAGAAAAAGAGAACATGAACGTTGAAGCTGGTAGCTTCAGAGATAAGAAGATGGGCGGAAAGCGCACCACTTTCAAGAAGAAGGTCTGCAAATTCTGCGCACAGAAGATTGAGCCGGATTACAAGAATCCTGATATGCTCAGACGCTGCATAACAGAGCGCGGCAAGATTCTTCCTGCCCGCATCACAGGAACTTGTGCAAAGCATCAGAGAGCTCTGACACAGGAGATCAAGAGAGCCAGAGTTCTTGCATATCTGCCGTTTGACAAGCAGTGAGGCTTAAATGGAGCAGACGGATAGGGACGCGCTTAGGAACCTGATTTTCTCGGTGATTCTGGGCATTGTGTTGTCCAGGCTTTCGCTGGGATCGGCGATAATGACTGTCCCTGTCCTTATGGTCTGCCCGAGATTGAAGCAGAAATCGGTCAAAATCGGTGCTTTCTGCGCTATTTTGGTCGGAACTGTGATCTGGACGGTGATCCAGAACCGTGTGCTTCTGAATACGGAATACTGGCCGGCACTTTTAGTCAGCCTTTATCTCCCGTCATGTTTCACAATCGGTTCTGCCGTCTGGGCAGTAGGAGCTGACTACAGCAGTTCGTCCATGCGTAAGTTCTTCTGGGCCTGCATTCCTGTTTTCTTAATGGGAGTTGCGCTGGGAATCTACTTCGCAGGCGATGCTTCTCTGAAAATCAGAGAGGTTCTGATAGAGAATGTGATGTACATGTTCCCGTCGGATATGCTGTCTGTGGACCTGACACCGATGATAAAGGGTGTGGTTAATTCCATGGCTCTGGTGTTTGCCCCGATTGCAGTTTTGCTTCTGGCGCTTCCGATTGTGATTTCGGATGTGAATCTGAACCGCTTTGATGAAGACTGGCAGTATGATTTTGCGAACATGAAGCTTCCTGACTCTTATGTCTGGATTCTATTCGCTTCTTGGGCATGCGCACTGGTCTTCAGACTGGTTTCGGGCATTCCGTCATGGGCACTTGTTCTGGCATGGAATCTGGCCCTTACGATGACAGTTCTTTACTTCATCGTGGGTGTCTCCATTCTGGTGGCATTCGCCCGCAGGAGAACAGCGGCAATTACGGCCGGACGCATTGTGTTCACCGTAGTTCTGGTCTGCTTCATACCGTTTCTGAACATTGCCGCGGCTGTGGCTCTTCCGCTTCTGGGAGTGCTGGAGACGTGGATCAAGTTCAGATGAATTAGAAAAACAATACTTTTTTAAGGAGTATGAATATGAAAATTATTCTTAATCAGGACGTACCTAACCTCGGAGAAGAGGGAGATGTCTGTGTGGTCAAGGATGGCTATGCTCGTAACTATCTGTTGCCAACTGGTGCTGCGGTACTGTACAACAACGAGAATCTGTCCATTTTCAAGAGCAGAGCAGCTGCTATTGAGAAGAGAAAGGTAGCTAAGCGTGAGGCTTCAGCATCCCTCAAGGAGAAGCTGGACAACATCACACTCAAGCTCGTGGTCTCAGCAAGTGAGTCCGGAAGACTTTTCGGATCCGTCACTTCCCTGATGATCCAGGAAGAGCTTGCAAAGCTCGGATTCGAGATCGAGCGCAAGAGAATCGAGGTTGCTTCACATACCATCAAGCAGGTCGGTATGTATTCAGCAAGAATCCATCTCTATGAGAACGAGTCATCCGTCATCAAGCTTGATGTCGTAAGCGAAGCTGAGCAGAAGGCTGCTGAGCGCGCTGCTGCCAAGGCTGCAAAGGATGCCGAGGCTGAAGCTGCAAAGGCTGCTGAGGCAGAGGAAAAGGCAGAAGCTCCTGCAGAAGCAGAGGCTCCCGCAGCAGAGGAAGTTCAGAACTAATTGGTAACCAAAAATCGTAAGATTTGTGGTACAATGGAACAGCTCGCAATCGCGAGCTGTTTTTGACTCAGAGAGTCGGGAGATAAAAATGGCTGAGAACCAGATAGGAAGAATACCTCCACACAATGATGATGCCGAAGTTGCTCTTCTCGGTTCCATCCTGCTGCGCAACAGGGCACTGGAAGAGGTCCAGAGTGTGCTCAAGACAGAGGACTTCTATCAGAGAGGACATCAGCTCATCTGGAACGGCCTTGTCGGGCTCAGAAACGACAAGCCGAGTCTTGCCATAGACCTTGTCTCCCTGACCCAGTACATGATGCAGAAGGGCACTCTTGCAGAAGCAGGAGGGGCAGCGTACATCGCAAGCCTTACCGACCGTGTGCCCACATCAACCAACGCAAGCTTCTATGCCGAGATCATCAAGGAGACCTCATTAAAGCGCCAGCTTCTGGAGCTTTCCATCAGGATAGGGGACAAGGCCTTTGATGATACTTCGGATGTCCATCAGTCCATAGACGAGCTTGATCAGCGCATCACAGCATTGGGAAGAAATGCCGATACCGGAAACTACGAGGATGCAAGCAGCCTCATCTCAACTGTCGTTGACAATGTCCATGACATTCAGGCAGGAAAAAAGGATGTGGGAGTCTCTTCCGGTTTCAGCTCATTGGACAAATACATCGGAGGCTTCAAGCCAAGTGATCTTATCATTATCGCAGCCCGTCCTTCAGTCGGAAAGACGGCCTTTGCTCTTTCAATTGCCGTAAACATCGCATTTGGAAAGCACCCGATGCCGATTGGGTTCTTCTCATTGGAAATGAGCGGAGCTTCTCTTATTGAGCGTGTTATTGCAAACAAGGGTCAGATCAATCTTATGAGCCTTAGAAACGGCAAGCTCGATGATGAGACCAACAACCGCATGATGACCACAGCAGATGCCCTTTATGACAATGCAGGCAACCTCCTGATTCAGGATACTCCGAACATCAAGCTTCTGGAAATCAGATCCCAGGCAAGGCGCATGGTCAGAGAGGACGGGGTCAAGGCGATTTTCATTGACTATATCGGTCTTGTAAACTATGAAGGCCCTTCCACAATGCCGCGTCATGAGCAGGTTTCAGCTATTTCCAGATCACTTAAGCAGTTGGCTCGTGAGCTAAGTGTTCCTGTCATCTGTCTTTGTCAGGTCAACAGAGAAGGCGGTAAGGACAGACCTCCTATTCTTGCGGACCTCAGAGACTCCGGCTCCATCGAGCAGGATGCCGACCTTGTCATTCTTCTGGATGACCCTTCAAGGCGTATCGGAGAGGACGGAAAGATTGCCCAGTACGATGAAGACGATCAGGAAGCTGAGGAAGTTCCTGTCCAGATGAAGGGAAGAAAGCTCAAGATTATCATTGCCAAGCAGAGAAACGGAAGTACCGGAGCCTTCAATATGCTCTTTGTCTCCGACTACGTCTGCTTCAGGGATATTGAGAAATTCTGATTTTCGTCAGACAAATGACAGCGCGATTAGAGCTGCAATAATCATGACAGTTCCAGCAATCTGAAGTGTCACGTACACCCTCGGGTGGAACGTGCGTCCTGTCACAAGCTCTGCAAGGCTTACCAGAATCAGGCCTCCGTCCAAAGCCGGAATTGGAAGAAGGTTTGCAACAGCAAGTGAGATACTGACGCTTGCCAGCAAAAAGAGGACAATCCTGATTCCGCTGTTAAAGCCATGGGCAAAACCGCTTGTGGTAAGCATTCCTATGCTCTGGGATGCTGCAAGAGTTCCTCCTAAGGTCTCTCCTGCATCGGATTTGCCCCTGATTACGTTCAAAAGCGATACTATTGACTGTCTGAAGTTGGAAAAACAGGCACGCCCCGATGCCCACAGGGCCTTAAAGAAGTTCATGCCTGGAATTCGGACTGTCTGCTCACGCAGTGTGAAGTTCAAGCCTGTTCCGGGATTCTCAAATTCCAAGTTCACAGGCTTTCCTTTTCTGAGGACTGTCATGCTGATTTGGTCGCTGTCATAAGAGGCCTCAAGAAGATCCATCATGTTGTTTACAAGCTTTCCGTTGATCGCTGTTATTACATCGCCGCTCTTTAAGCCTGCATGCTTTTCAGGCGTTCCTGAATCAACATGACCTACAACGGGCTCCTGAAACGGGACAAAGCCGAAAACTCCGTTTTTGGGATGAAGGACAAATGACCCACGTTTGGTTACTATGGTCACATCTTCATTATCTTTATACTCTGCAAGGATTTTTTGGATTTCCGTGTAGTTTGAAACCTCTTTTCCCTCGATTGAGAGAATTGTGTCTCCTGTCTTCATTCCGGCTTCGGAGGCTGCGGTGCTTTCTACCTTAAACAGCGTAGGGTAGTCGCTTGAGAGAACCACCTTGGGCGGGTATGTGGCAACGCTAGTGGGGATTGTCATAAGAAGGGCATAGCACAGAAAGGCAAAGAGGATGTTGGCAAGTGGGCCTGCTGCATATGCGAAGATTCTTTTTAGAGGGCTAACAGACCATATTGAGCCGTCTTCGTAGGTTTCGATCCTCTTTTTCTTCTGTGATATGGCATTCTGAATATCATCGCCGCCGCTCATCTTACAAGATCCGCCGAAAGGTATTGCACGTATGACGTACTGAGTCTCTTTTCCATTGAATCTGTAAATTGCAGGCCCAAAGCCGAAGCTCAGGACTTCTACATTAATTCCGGCGGCTCTGGCTGCCATCATGTGGCCAAACTCGTGGACCATAATCATGACGCTGATACCCAAAAATCCTATGAGTACGGAAACAAGACCAGACCAGGTGAAAAGTCCCATAATTATTTCTCCATCAAGGAGATGACCTTCTCCTTAATCTGAAGGATATCATCAAGACTCCTGGGGACGAAGTTCCAGTCTTTGTCCAGGACTTCTCTTACTGTTCCGTGAATCTGTGTGTACTTGATATCGCCCTGTCTGAAGCGCTCGACGGCCACCTCGTTGGCCGTGTTGTAGGCAATGGGGTAGGAGCCCTCGAGACGGACGCATTCAAAGGCATCGGCCACAAATGGGAAGCGGACAAAATCGATGGCCCTGAAAGAGAGATCAAGCTTTGTGAAATCCAGGGCCTTTCCAACCTGGCGCTCTACTTTGGGAAAGAGGAGGGCCCGCATGATGGGAAAGACCATGTCGGGAGGGGACATCTGGGCATAGACCTGGCCGCTGAGGGTCCTGACCATGGAGTGGACGACGCTCTGCGGGTGGATGACGACCTCGATGTGGTCCTTGTCAAAGCCGAAGAGATAGTGGGCCTCGATGACCTCAAGGCCCTTGTTTGCAAGTGTGGATGAATCAATGGAGATTTTCGGCCCCATGTTCCATGTGGGATGGTTTGCGGCCATCTGAGGGGTGATGTCATCCAAGGTTTGAAGGGGCCTGTCGCGGAAAGGGCCGCCGCTTGCTGTGATGACAAGACTTTGCACGTTATCGCGTCCGCAATCTGAAATCAGCTCGTCTATGGCGCTGTGCTCGCTGTCTACAGGTATGATTTTCACTCCGTAAAGCTCTGCTTCCTGAAAAAGAAGGTTTCCGCCAAGGACAACGGATTCCTTGTTGGCCAGAGCCAGATTGCTTTTTGCATGGATTGTCTCAAAAGAGGCCAAAAGACCCGGCGAGCCTGCAATTCCGTTTAAGACCATATCTGCATGAACGCTGTTCAGCATGCCCCTAAGAGTGGTATGGATGTGTATTCCGTCTATTATGGTGTCTTTGTTTTCGGAAGTTATGCAGAGGTTGGGAATGTCGTTTTCCTTGCAGATTCTTATGGCTTCATCTACATTGCTGTTACATGATGCGCCAATGATTCTGATGCTGTCTTTGAAATCGCTGATGCCCCTTATGGCAGTCTTTCCGATGCTTCCTGTGATTCCCAGAATTGTAACGGTTCTCACATGGCCTCCATGATGAGTTTGAAGATCAGGAAAAACAGAGGTGCGCTTGCAATCTCGGAGTCCATGCTGTCCAATGCTCCTCCGCGGCCAGGGAAGATGTTACCTGAGTCTTTTACTCCGGCAGAGCGCTTGAAGACACTTTCAATCAGATCTCCTATGTTTGCACTGATGCTGACACAGACGCCCAGAAGGATTCTGTACAAAACGCTGATGTAGGGGAGGTTGTCCTTGAAAAGCGCATAATAGCCGAAAGACAGGGCTATTGTTGAAATGAAGCTT
>JAGBRG010000246.1 GCA_017632495.1 Spirochaetales bacterium | reverse complement strand
GTGAAGGGCAGGAATACCGAAGCCTATCGCAGTTCCCAGAAGGGCTCCAACCAGAACATCCGATGCAAAATGCTCTCCGCTTGCGACCCTGAGAACTCCGGTCAGTGCGGCCAATGAGTATGAGGCTGCAATCACGGGGACTTTCCATTTTGAATCAGGATAGTACTTGGAAAAGATGTAGCTGTTTGCGGCAGCTATAGAGAAGGCTACCGATGTGTGCCCTGAGCAGAATGACTTGTTGTAGTCTCCGTTTTTCAATGCCTCTTCAGGATAGCCTTCGAAGTAAAGATAAGGTCTTTCACGGGGAACTGCCCATTTCAAGAGTTCTTTCAGAGCATATGTAATGCCCACTGTTTCGGCATAGATCACACCGACTGTGAAATATTCGCTTGAAGGAAGAGCCAGCATCACGGCAGATGTGGCTGCGGTTGTGAATACCGAGATGTCCGATGCTACGGAAAGCGCCTTGCTGTAAGGCTGCATGGTAAGTCTGTCAAAGGAATTGACGGTGTTCTTATCAAGAGGGTAGGACTGACTGAAAAGAGGTACTGCAGCTAAAGCAAAGAGGAGAATCAGAGCTATGAGTTTTGTTTTGATTCTCACTGGGCGTTGACCCTTTCTTCAAACCAGTCTGAAAGAGCTGTGGTTCTTCTTAAGAATGCGCTCGGAAGGTCAACTGTGATGAACAGGACTTTGACCTCTGGCTCTCTGCCTGAAACCATTGCGTTTGTGAAAAGAACAAATCCTTCTTCAGCCTCGATTACTTCCAGATACATGTGAAGGGCTCCCTTGTCCACGCAGGAAAAACCCATGTATTTCATATTGGTGTAGTTGCTGATTTCCATCAGAAAATCGCCTTCCTTGATTGTGTATTTGACACTGTAGACGTTGCTTCCGAATCGGTTGTCCTTCTGATAGGCATAGCAGTCGAATCTTGACGGGACACTTGTAGAAACGGGGTCGGCAATCTTGCTGTTTGTTTTATCCGGATTGCTGATCATGTAAGAATCCTTAAACAGCGTTGTCGGCTTTTCTCCTGCAAGGTGGGAAATGTACTGAAGACCCTTCATTGTGGAGACACTTCTGAGAAGATTGTAAAGGTAGAGTTCCTTTTCATTCTGTGAGAGGTTTTGAAAATGCTCGGGATATGGAATGAATTTGACAGAAGAGACTGCAAAACCGTCATAAAGCCTATCTGATTTTGCTGCAAGGTTCATTCCCTGACAACCGCGTGGTGCAATGTTTGTGATTTTCTGACCGTCACTTGTGACAGCCTCGAATACCGAACCCTGCATCAGACTCTGCATCTGCTGTTCTGAAAAGTTCGGAAAAATACTTGAAAGGGAAGGGGCTGCACACAGTACGGCGCAGACCATAAGTAATGCTGTTATTGTTAAAATGCGTTTCATAAGCTCTCTTTAGTAAGCGTTCTTGTTAATAAAACCCTTGAAGAACGTAAGAATTACAATTCTGAAGTCAAAGAATATTGACCAGTTTCTAATGTAGTAAAGATCGTACGAAACTCTCTTTTCTATGGAGGTGTTTCCTCTAAGTCCGTTAACCTGTGCCCAGCCTGAGATTCCGGCCTTTACCTTATGCCTTAAGTCATAGCCCGGGATGGTCTTCTTAAACTCTTCCACAAGCTCAGGTCTTTCCGGACGCGGTCCGATGAGGCTCATTGTTCCTGAAAGGACATTGAAGAACTGTGGAAGCTCATCCAGACTGGTCTTTCTGAGAAGGCGTCCGATCTTCGTGACTCTGGGATCATCTTCTTCCGTCCAGTGAGGTCCGTTCTGCTCAGGCATGTCTATGCGCATTGATCTGAACTTGAGCATGTCAAAGACCTTGCCGCCTCTGGTGACCCTCTTCTGTCTGAAGAATACAGGGCCTTTGGATGATATTTTGACCAAGAAAGCCAAAAACAGGAATAGAGGAGAAAGAATCACCACAGCCAAAGAACATGAAATCAGGTCGAAGGTTCTTTTTACGAATCTTCTTCCCAAAGACATCTCGGAGTTGTTCAGCTGCACCGACGGAATTGTGTAGAAGTCGGTGATAACCGATCCTGCATAGGATCTGGGAATATCGGACAGAAGGAAGACTTTTGCATTCAGAAGCTCAAGACCCTGACGAATGGCTTTCCCCTTGTTTTCCGAAGCATCAGTCGGCGGGAAGCTAATGACGACCATGTCTATGTCATTTTCTTTGACAGCCGCTTCAAGGTTCTTTGCTTCAATATGAGCAAGGTCTCCTATCTGATCTTTCCCTCCCATGAACTGTCCTATGAACTTGATTCTGGCAGATGTTCCATGTGACAGGTTTGTGTCATAGAAGTCCTGCATCTTCTTTCCGTATCCAACCAGAAGTGCCCTTTCTAGGAACTTTCCGGATCTGACCTTCATTCCGATTATGGAGTTTACGATACGGCGTCCGATGAAAAGGAAAAGAAAGTGGATGATAAGGAAGATTCCAAGGGCTACACGGCTGACGACTATGTTCATCAGATAGTAGTAGAAAACTACAAAGGTCAGAAATACGTCGACCGAAACCCTTAACAGCAATCCTACCTCTCGGCTCCATTTTGACACGACATTGGATTCATAGAGTCTGTTGTAAAAAAGGAAGAAGATGCTGGAAAGCAGAGCAAGGAAGGAAAGAGCTGTAAACAGACCGAAAGAGTCTCTGGCACCACCCGGGAGGATAAAGAATCTGAGATAGTAAGATAGAAACCACGCCGACCAAGTGGCTATGATATCCGTGAACAAGCGTAGCTTGAACTGGAATCTTTCGAAGTTTCCCTTCTTCTGCTTCATAAGAACGATTATAGTCTATCGTGCAATAAATTCAAAGTGAGTATTTAAGACCCACCACGAACTGTGC
>JAGBRG010000245.1 GCA_017632495.1 Spirochaetales bacterium | reverse complement strand
TGTTGGAAATCCTGCAAAACCCTTGAGGAAACGCTTTGATGATGATCTTATCGGATTGCTGCTCAAATTCAAGTGGTGGGATAAAAGCATTGAAGAAATAAACAGTCTGATTCCAATCCTGACCTGCAGTGAATTGGAGAAGGTCAGGAATGAAATCGAGGCAAGACTATGATCATACTGATTACGGGTGCATCTCATACTGGAAAAACGCTTCTGGCTCAGAAGATGCTCGAAAAATACAAATATCCATGATTAAGGCGGTTTAGAAAATGGGGAAGCGCTTTTGTTGCGAATTATGAGAACTATTTGTATCATTTGAATGGACATGGAAACGATAGAACTAAGGTACGGGAATACGAAGACTTATCTCATCAAAGGAGAGAAGGGAAACCTCCTGGTTGACACTGACATGCCCGGAACCATGAGTGCATTTTTCAAAGAGATTAAGCGCCATAGTCTTCAGGTAAGTGACATTTCATTTGTCCTGGCTACACATTTCCATCCGGACCATATGGGACTGATTGGAAACCTGATGGATATGGGCGTGTCTCTTGTTTTGATTGATATCCAGAAGGGATATGTCCAGTGTTGGGAACAACGGATTGGATCAGATCCGATTGACGTAAGATCGGCAAAGGTTATCACTGTTGGTGAAAGCCGTTCATTCCTTCAGAGTCTTGGAATCCATGGGGAGATAATCCATACTCCCAGCCATAGCATGGACAGCATCTGTGTCACGCTGGATGATGGAATCTGTATTGCCGGGGACCTTTCTCCATTGAGCTATCTCCAGGTAGAACCTGAAACCTCACAGCTGAGAGACGACTGGAATCTGATTCTGAGCCATAATCCCAAGAAGATTCTTTTCGCTCATACCAATACGATGGAATTCAATGATTGAGGCTCCATCTCGCTTGAAATATAAGTTCAAAAGAGCCATAGTAAAGGTACCCGATCATTCCGCCCGCCGGTGACCTCCTGTAAGCCTTTCATGCAGTCCGGCGGGCTTTTTGTCGATAGATTGGCAACACTCTCTAGGGCCTTGATATGCCGGTATTATGAGCAGTAATCACAAGGCTTGGATAACAGAATCAAGACTATCAATGGCCAGATCAGGAATGAATCCGAAGACACTGCAGTACCTGATGGGGCATAGTGAAATCGGGGTGACAATGAACGTATACACACACCTTGGTCTTGAGGATGCTGCTGAAGAACTTGCAAGGCTCCAGGCGATGGAAGATGCCAAAAGGGAACAGGAGAAGATGGGACAAAATACGTTTAGAATCTACGAGCCTGAAGCAATTTGAATCTACATAAATGCTATCCGGGGCACTCCTTGCGAGTGTCTTTTTTTTGTGACTACGCCACAGAGTAGTCGGATTCGAGTAGTCTCTAAACCCAGGTTTGACTACTTTTGACGGTAGAGATTCGTGATGATTCGTGGACTTCCCGGTAGTTTTTGACATAGACTTGGCATAAATGACCTCTATTCAAACGATTATTAATCGTTATAGAATAAAGAATAACAAAAAACGGGAGTAGTAATGACAAAGGTTTTATTTGTGTGCCACGGCAACATCTGCAGAAGCACAATGGCTCAGAGCATTTTCACACATCTGGCAAAAGAGCGGGGTGTGCTGGATGTTTTTGAGATAGACAGCGCTGCTACAAGCCGTGAGGAAATAGGGAATCCCATGTATCCGCCTGCTGTTCTGATTCTGACACGTCACGGTGTTCCTGTGGTGCGTCACAGGGCCCGTCAGATGGACATGGATGACTACCGCCACTTTGACCATATTCTTGTAATGGACTCCGAAAACTACCACAACGCCAGGCGCATGACCGGCTCTGACCCTGACGGAAAGATTTCCTATCTTCTGGACAGGACAATAGCAGACCCATGGTACACGGATGATTTTGAGACTGCCTATCAAGTTATTCTTGAAGGCTGTGAGCTTCTTCTGGACGATTTGACCTAAACATTTCCCCAAAATCTTTAGCATAAAAGGCGTTACCTCTAGCCGTTTTGCAAAATTGTGGTATCCTATTATTAGAAAAAGGCTTATAGGATTGGGTATTTGTAAAGAGAGGGGCTGAAAAATGAAGAAAGTCATTATTTCTATTATCACTTTGATCATCGTTCTTGCTGCTTTCGTCTCATGTTCGAATGAACCAAAGATGTTGGCAGACGGATCCATCGTTCTGAACAGGACAATAACAACATGGAAGACCGGAACATATGTTCTGAACAGGAGTGTTTTTTTCAGTGACAAGGTAAGAATCACCGTTGAAGGGGATGTCACTCTGATTCTCAACGAAGGATGTAAGCTGGTCTCATATCAAGGCATTACCGTCAACAAAGGAAGCAAGCTCACCATAAACGGAAGCGGAGAACTTAGTGCCTCGAACTACGGAGATAAGAATGATTCGGCAATCGGATCAAGAGACGGAAAAGATGCCGGTACGATTGTGATCAACGGCGGAACAATTAAGGCCTATGCAACTTATTGGAAGGGCGAGAATTGCGGAGCTGCCATAGGCGGAGGTAATCATGGTTCGTGCGAAAGCGTGATAATCAAGGGAGGCAGCGTCAAAGCAGTCGGTGGTGAATATGCTTCCGGAATCGGCGGCGGTTATACGAGAAAAGGAGCAAATGTCCGCATTGAAGGCGGTTCAATTGATGTAGAGGCCGGAGCTTTGGGAGAACCTGCATCATCATCGATAGGACACGGAGGGGACCTCATAAATGAGGATGGTGAGCTCTACATTGCTGAGGGTATTACTGTTAATGTCAGTGATGATGGTGAAACCTGGGAAGCTTATACATCTGAACGCAAGAGATTCATGAAGACAAACTGAGGATTACGACAAAAAAGTTTAGTAGATAATCACAGGTGCTTATGATAGGATTGTTCTAGTTAGGAGGACGCCCATGAGCAACATGAGAGGAATCTACACTTCAGTAAATGACATCAGAAAGCATGTGTTTGCTGAAATCGCAAGGCTGTCATATGACTACAAAGAAGGCGATCTTGCGAAACTTGCCGAAATCCCTTACAAAATCATTCCCGGAGAGGTATCTAAATACCGCGAAAGCGTGTTTCTCGAGAGAGCAATTGTTGAGGAGCGACTTCGCCTTGCCATGGGTCTTGATGCCCGTTCTGCAGCCGAACAGGCTCCTGTCACTTTCAGGGCAGAAGAATGCGTAAAGCCTGAAAAGTACTACGAACCGCCACTTATCAACATCATCAAGTTCGCATGCCACTCGTGCCCTGATAATGTTGTCAAAGTCTCCGATGCATGTCAGGGCTGTCTTGCCCATCCGTGCCGTGAAATCTGCCCCAAAGGCGCAATATCATTCATACACGGAAAATCGGTCATAGACCAGGACAAGTGTATAAAATGCGGAAAATGTATCGATGTCTGCCCGTACGGCGCCATTATCAGACTCAGACGTCCCTGTGCCGCCGCATGTGGAATGGGTGCAATCAAATCCGATGAATACGGAAGAGCCAACATAGACTATGACAAATGCGTTTCCTGCGGTATGTGTCTTGCAAACTGCCCGTTCGGTGCAATAGCCGATAAGGCTCAGATTTTCCAGACCATCCAGGCAATACGTGGACCTGCTCCTGTCTATGCAGCAGTAGCTCCGTCCGTGGCAGGTCAGTTCGGACCGGATCTCACACCTGAGAAGATCAGACCTGCCTTCAAGGCCCTGGGATTTGAGGATGCCATAGAGGTTGCAATAGGAGCTGACCTCTGTACTATCGAGGAAGCTCACGACTTTGTACGTGAAGTTCCATCCGAAAAGCCGTTTTTGGCCACATCTTGCTGTCCTGCATGGGCAATGATGGCAAAAAAGCTGTTTCCTGAGCAGAGCAGCTGCATCTCAATGGCCCTGACACCGATGGTTCTTACCGCCAGAATGATCAAAAAGCGGCATCCCGGCTGTAAGGTGGCTTTCATAGGTCCGTGCGCTGCAAAGAAGCTCGAGGCCGGAAGAAGAACAATCAGAAGTGATGTGGACTTTGTTCTGACATTCGAGGAGATAAAGGGCATGTTTGAGGCTAAAGAAGTGGATTTTGCCACCCTTGAGCCTCTTGATGCCATGCACGGAGCTTCTGCCGACGGAAGAGGCTTTGCAGTCTCAGGCGGAGTTGCCCAGGCTGTTGTCAACTGCATCAAGGACCTTTATCCTGACCGGGAAATCAATGTTGCAAGCGCTCAGGGCCTTGATGAATGCAGAAAGCTCATGGTTTTGGCCAAGGCCGGAAAGTACAACGGCTATCTTCTGGAAGGCATGGCATGTCCCGGCGGCTGTGTCGCAGGAGCCGGAACCGTTCAGCCCATTGCAAAGTCCACGGCAGCGGTCAATCTTCACAAGAAGGTATCTACAAACAAGCACTCTTTGGACAGCAAGTATCAGGATATCCTTTCAGGTATCGAGGAAGGTCTGTTTGACATACCCGATTGACTGGACATGAGTCTGTGTTTGTGAGATTATTTAACGACTGAAAATAAGTAACCTTTGGAGGTACATAGAATGATGAAGCTTGTGTTGGTTAGACACGGTGAAAGTGAATGGAACAAGTTGAACCTGTTCACAGGTTGGACTGATGTTGATCTCAGTGAGAAGGGCCACGAGGAAGCCAAGGCTGCCGGAAGGCTTCTTAAGGCTGAGGGTTATGACTTTGATGTCTGCTACACATCATACCTCAAGAGAGCAATCCACACCCTGAACCACATCCTTGATGAGATGGACCGCGTGTGGCTGCCTGTCATCAAGACCTGGAAGCTCAACGAGAGACATTACGGTGCTCTTCAGGGCCTGAACAAGGCTGAGACCGCAGAGAAGTACGGCGAGGAGCAGGTTAAGATCTGGAGAAGATCATTTAACGTCAAGCCGCCTAAACTCGAGGCCAGCGACAAGAGAAACCCGGCAAACCAGGCAATCTATGCTTCAGTTGATCCAAAGGATCTTCCTCTTACAGAGAGCCTTGAGACTACAATCGAGAGAGTCGTTCCTTACTTTGAGGGTGTCATCAAGAAGGATATGAAGGCCGGAAAGCGCGTCATCATCGCAGCTCACGGAAACTCACTCAGAGCTCTTGTTAAATATTTTGACAACCTTAGTGATGACGAGATTCTGGGTGTCAACATTCCTACCGGAGCTCCTCTGGTTTATGAGTTTGACGACAACTTCAAGGTCACAAAGAAGTATTATCTTGGCGACCAGGATGCTCTTGCAGCCAGAATGGCAGCAGTTGCAAACCAGGGAAAGGCAAAGTAGGAAGCTCTATTTCCGTAAAAGGCCATCGGATTTGAGAATCCGGTGGCTTTTTGTTTGATAATGTATTATTATGCAATTATCTATTTCAGGAGAGGGTTATGATCTACAGTGATTTCAAGGGAATTAAGCTATCGAAACTGGGTATGGGAAACATGAGACTTCCGTCTCTTACGGGAACGAAGGGAGAGTTTCCGATTGATTATCCTCAGGCCCATCAGATGATAGATCTTGCTATCAAAAACGGCGTCAATTATTTTGACACCGCCTATGTCTATCAGAACGGAGATTCCGAAAAATGCGTGGGAGAGGCCATGAAGCGTTATCCGCGTGACAGCTTCTATATTGCCACCAAATTCAATTATCGTGCCAATCCTGACTATAAGGCTGTTTTCAAGGAGCAGCTTGAGCGTCTTCAGACAGACCACATTGATTTTTATCTTCTTCACTGCATGTCTGAGCGTAACATAGATAATCTTCTTTCCTGCGGCTGTATCGAATTCTTTGAGCAGATGAAGAAAGAAGGAAAGATTACGTACTTCGGGTTCTCATCACATGGAAAACCTGATACTCTCAGACGCTTTGCAGATGCCCATAAGTGGGACTTTGCACAGATTCAGCTTAACTATCTTGACTGGGAGTTCGGTACAACTGAAGAGGAATACAACATTCTGACAGAACGCAACATTCCGATCATCGTTATGGAGCCTGTCAGGGGAGGCCGTCTTTCCAGTCTCACACCCGAACTTGATGCAAAGCTTAAGAGAGAGCAAAGTGATTGGTCTGTGTCCTCCTGGGCTTTCAGATGGCTCATGACCCATAAAAACATCATAGTGATGCTCAGCGGCATGTCCGATATGGACCAGGTCAAGGACAACCTTAAAACCTTTGAGAAGGACAATGCTCTAAATCCTGAGCAGGTGGCATTTCTTAAGCAGATTACACATGATTTCAAGAAGGGCTTCACAATTCCCTGTACATCATGTCGTTACTGCACACCGAACTGTCC